>NZ_VMMT01000047.1:0-21781 GCF_013277355.1 Streptococcus sp. 1343 | reverse complement strand
CGGCAAGGCGACGTTGACGCGGTTTGAAGAGATTTTTGAAGAGTATGAAACGAAAAGGAGGTTGGTCATTGTACTAGCCTCCTTTTGATATGATATAATAGTTCTATGAGATTAGATAAATTTTTAGTTGCCTGTGCGGTGGGAAGTCGGACTGAGGTCAAAAACTTGCTCAAGGCTGGGCGCGTGACTGTAAATGGTAAAAAAGAAAAATCAGCTAAATTGCAGATTGATGAAGAAAGAGATGAGATTCGCTTTGATGGGCAAGTGTTGGAGTATGAAGAGTTTGTCTACTATATGATGAACAAGCCCCAAGGAGTTATCTCAGCGACTGAGGATCCCAAGCACAGAACCGTTCTGGACTTGTTGGATGATATTGCTCGGAGCAAGGAAGTTTTCCCAGTAGGGCGCTTGGATATCGATACGCATGGACTCCTGCTCCTGACCAATGACGGTCAGCTTGCCCATGCTCTTCTTTCACCCAAGCGTCATGTGGACAAGACCTATCTGGCTCAGGTCAAGGGAATTATGACACAAGAAGATGTGGAGATATTTGCCAAGGGTATTCCTCTCAAAGACTTTACTTGTCAACCCGCTAGACTGGAGATTCTTTCCACAGATGCAGAAAAGAATCAGAGCCAAATCCGTGTGACTATTGCAGAAGGAAAGTTTCATCAGGTCAAGCGTATGGTGGGCTACTGTGGCAAGGAAGTTGTGGACTTGCAACGATTGACTATGGGAACTTTAGTATTAGATGAGAACCTGGAACGAGGGGAATGGCGTCGCTTGACCAAGGAAGAATTAGAAATTCTCCTTGCTAGTATTGCTTAATTTGATTTATATTTGAAAAAGGTGAGGAAGAATATCCTTGCCTTTTATGTTTTTCAGTTGCTTCCTTTGTAAAAAGCGTTATAATAGACTGTAGAATAAAAGGAGGAATCTATGAACGCGATTCAAGAATCATTTACTGATAAACTATTTGCCAATTATGAAGCAAATGTAAAATACCAAGCGATTGAAAATGCTGCTAGCCACAACGGAATTTTTGCAGCTCTGGAACGTCGCCAAAGCCATGTAGACAACACACCTGTTTTCTCATTGGATTTAACCAAGGACAAGGTCACTAACCAGAAAGCGTCTGGTCGTTGCTGGATGTTTGCGGCTCTCAACACTTTTCGCCACAAACTCATCTCTCAATACAAATTGGAGAACTTTGAGTTGTCACAAGCCCACACTTTCTTCTGGGACAAGTATGAGAAATCAAACTGGTTCTTGGAGCAAGTCATTGCGACTGCAGACCAAGAATTGACGAGCCGTAAGGTTAGCTTCTTACTCCAAATACCACAACAAGATGGTGGTCAATGGGATATGGTCGTTTCCCTCTTTGAAAAATACGGTGTCGTGCCTAAGTCAGTTTATCCTGAGTCTGTTTCATCTAGTAGCAGCCGTGAGCTAAATGCAATCCTTAACAAATTGCTGCGCCAAGATGCTCAAATCTTGCGTGACTTACTAGCTTCTGGCGCAGACCAAGCGACTGTTCAAGCTAAGAAAGAAGACCTCTTGCAAGAGATCTTTAACTTCCTTGCCATGTCACTAGGACTACCACCACGTCAGTTTGACTTTGCTTATCGTGATAAGGATAATAACTACCAAAGCGAAAAAGGTATTACTCCACAGGAATTTTACAAGAAATATGTCAATCTTCCTTTAGAAGACTACGTTTCTGTTATCAATGCTCCAACTGCTGATAAACCATACGGTAAATCTTACACAGTTGAGATGTTGGGAAATGTCGTTGGTAGCCGTGCGGTTCGTTACATCAACGTTCCAATGGAGCGCTTGAAAGAATTGGCGATTGCCCAAATGCAAGCAGGTGAGACTGTTTGGTTTGGTTCTGATGTTGGCCAGCTCAGCAACCGCAAAGCTGGAATCCTTGCGACAGATGTTTATGACTTTGAATCAAGCATGGACATTAAACTTACTCAAGACAAGGCTGGACGTTTGGACTATAGCGAAAGCTTGATGACCCACGCCATGGTCTTGACAGGTGTTGACTTGGACGAAAATGGTAAATCAACCAAGTGGAAGGTTGAAAACTCATGGGGAGACAAGGTCGGTACAGATGGTTACTTTGTTGCCTCAGACGCTTGGATGGACGAATACACTTACCAAATCGTTGTCCGTAAGGAATTGCTGACAGCAGAAGAACAAGCTGCCTATGAAGCAGAACCAATTGTGCTTGCACCTTGGGATCCAATGGGAGCCTTGGCAGAATAATACTCTTCGAAAATCAAATTCAAACCACGTCAGCTTCGCCTTGCCGTACTCAAGTACAGCCTGCGGCTCGCTTCCTAGTTTGCTCTTTGATTTTCATTGAGTATAAAAGCCTAGAAAAAAGGAATCAGATTTTAGAACCTGGTTCCTTTTAAGTTGCTTGATTACATGATGTGAAGAACATGTGCCACAATACCCACTGCGAAGAGGGCAAGGATAATAGTGATTGGAGATACTTTTTTCTTAAGTAAGTACATGCAAAGTAAAGTAAGGAGTAGTCCTGATAATCCAGGAATCAACATATCCAAGTTTTGTTGGAAAGTAGTAACTTTTTCAGGAGTTTGAGACAATCCTTGTCCTACTTGTGCGAATGCTTCTTGGATACCTTTAGACCCTTCTGGCAATTTATCCCAATGGATATAAGCCTTTTCATCTAGTTGAACTTTAGAAACATCGAAAGCAAATTTAATATTTACCCAACGTTGAACAAGGACAGCAAGAATGAACATCCCAAGGATAGAAGCTCCTTTAGTGATATCTTGAAGGATACCACCAGACATATCTTTAGTGATTTCTGATCCAGCCTTGTATCCAATCTCTTGAACATACCACAAGAATGACATACGAATCAAGTTCCATGCAACAAAGAAGAGGAGTGGCCCCAAGATATTGCCAGTAAGGGCAAGTGAAGCACCGAGAGATCCAAGGATTGGGCGTACTGTAAACCAGAATACTGGGTCACCGATACCAGCAAGAGGTCCCATCATACCGATTTTAACCCCTTGGATAGCAGCGTCATCGATTTCCACACCGTTAGCACGTTCTTCTTCAAGCGCAAGAGTAACCCCCATGACTGGAGCAGCTACGTATGGATGAGTGTTGAAGAACTCAAGGTGACGCTCAAGAGCAGCGATTTGATCTTCTTTTTTAGTATAGAGTTTTTTGATAGCTGGAATGAGTGTATAAGCCCAGCCCAAGTTTTGCATCCGTTCAAAGTTCCAAGACCCTTGTAAGAAGGTTGAACGCCACCAAACTTTTTTACGATCTGATTTAGTTAATTGAAGTTTTTCAGTCATGATGTTTTCAGTCCTTTCTTATCTTAGTAGTCTTCTAGGATATCGCCGATTGGGTCGTTAGAAGTTGCGGCTCCTCCGCCACCATTTCCACCAGTTTTAGAAAGGTGAAGGTAGATAAGAGCGATAGCAACACCGATAGCACCGAATCCGATTAGAGTAATATCTGACACAGCAGCGAGAACGAAACCAAGAGCGAAGAATGGCCATACTTCACGAGTTGCCATCATGTTGATAACCATGGCGTAACCAACGGCAACGACCATACCACCACCGATAGCCATACCATCTTTGAGCCAGTCTGGCATGGCACTAAGGATACTTTGTACAGTTTCAGTTGGTACCATAAGGAGAAGAGCTGCAGGAAGCGCGATACGAAGTCCTTGGAAAAGTAGCGCGATGAAATGCGCACGCTCCACAGCGCCGAAGTCACCTTTTTTAGCGGCAGCATCTGCAGTATGAACCAAACCAACTGAGATTGTACGAACAATCATAGTTAAGAATAGACCAGCAACGGCAAGAGGGATAGCAACCGCTTGGGCAACACCGATACCTGTCTTGGTAAAGTCACCACCAAGAACCATGATAATGGCAGCAGCGACAGAAGCAAGTGCAGCATCAGGAGCGATAGCAGCACCGATATTTGACCAACCAAGGGCAATCATTTGAAGCGATCCACCGAGGATAATCCCTGCTTCCAAGTGACCTGTTACAAGCCCAATAAGGGTACAGGCTACAAGTGGTTGGTGAAATTGGAATTGGTCGAGGACACCTTCAAGACCTGCAAGGAAGGCTACAACGACTACTAAAACCATAGAAATAATAGACATGTTTAAAATCCTTTCATAAATAATGGCTTATTTGACATTGGCTTTGTTAATCAAGTCAAACAAATCTTTTTTAGAATCATTTGGTACTTTACGGACATCGAATTCAACACCGAGGTCACGCATTTTTTCAAATGTAGCAACGTCTTCTTTGTCCATAGACAAAACAGTATTGACCAATGTTTTACCTGTTGAGTGAGCCATAGAACCAACGTTAAGAGTTTTGATTGGCACGCCACCTTCGATGGCACGAAGGGCATCTTGAGGTGTTTCAAACAAGATAAGGGCATGTGTTTCTCCAAAACGTGGGTCTTTTGAAACCTCAATCAGTTTTTGAATTGGAACCACGTTAGCCTTGACATTACCTGGAGCTGCTTGTTTAATCAATTCTTTACGAAGGTCGTCTTTAGCTACGTTATCTGAAGCAACGATGATACGATTTGCTTTTGAATCTGGAGTCCAAGCAGTTGCAACCTGACCGTGAAGTAGACGTGTGTCAAGACGGGCAAGATTGATTTTCAATTTACCGTCTCCGATAACAGTTCCTTCTGGGATAGCAGCTTGGGCAACTGGAGCAGCTGCAGCGCTTGCAACTTCTTCAACTGGATTTAGCTCTTCTGGAAGAGCTTTGATGCCATCTTTGGCTTCTTTAATGATATTAGCAGCGACTTTTTCTACACCTGCAGCAGCGTCCATGAGGCGCTCTGTGTAGGCTTGAATCAACATCGGTAAGTTAAGTCCTGTGATGATGGCAAACTTACGCTCAGGATTTTCTCCCATCACGCGACTAGCTTGGTTAAATGGAGAACCACTCCAAAGGTCAGCCAAAACTAGAACCTCATCTTCTGCGTCAAATGCAGCAACAGCGTTATTAAACTTAGCGTATAGATCATCAGGACCTTCATTTGGCATAAAGGTCACAACTTGAACCTTTTCTTGTTCACCAAAGATCATAGATCCTGACTGATGAATACCCGCAGCAAATTCGCCGTGGCTCGCAATAATGATTCCGATACTCATTATTGTCATTCCTCCTTTTTTGTTTTAGTTTTCATTTAAGAAAACTTTAAGACTGTTTAAGTATAAACCGTTTTCATGTAAAAAGCAACTATTTATCATAAAAAATTAAAAAAACTTTTACTTTTGGATGTTGATATATTGAGTTTTTTGAGGAGTAATATTGAATCCACATTTAAAAATTTAATATAAAAAAGTTGAAAGAAGCTTCCAACTTTTAAAATAGGTTTCTATTAGATTAGTGGGTGAAGTCGAGTACCATACGTCCTTGGATTTGACCTTTTTCCATTTCGTCGAAAATGGCAACAGCATCTTCTACTGGACGTTTTTGAACAACTGGAACTACCAAACCTCCTGCACCGAATTGGAAGGCTTCTTCCAAGTCTTTACGAGTTCCAACGAGAGAACCGATGACTTGGATTCCATCTAGAACGGTTTTTACGATACTTAGTTCCATCATTTCAGAAGGAAGGCCGACAGCGACGACGTGACCACCAGCACGAACTGAGTCAACAGCCTGGTTGAAGGCAACTTTAGATACAGCAGTTACGACAGCTGAATGAGCTCCACCATCAGTTTTTTCCTTGATGAGTCCAGCTACATCTTCAACTTCGAGGCCGTTAATCACAATGTCAGCGCCTACTTCTTTTGCAAGGGCAAGTTTGTCATTGTTGATATCGACAGCGATAACATGAGCATTGAATACTTTTTTAGCGTATTGAACAGCGAGGTTACCAAGTCCACCAGCACCGTAAAGAACAACCCATTGGCCTGGTTCAACTTTTGCTTCTTTGATAGCTTTATAGGTTGTTACTACAGCACATGTGATAGAAGAAGCTTGGGCTGGATCAAGTCCGTCAGGAACTTTGACAGCATAGTCAGCAGTTACGATACATTGTTCAGCCATACCACCGTCTACTGAGTAGCCAGCATTTTTCACTGTACGGCAAAGGGTTTCGCGACCAGTTGTACAGTATTCGCAAGTGCCACATCCTTCAAAGAACCAAGCAACGCTGACGCGGTCACCGACTTTAAGGCTTTTCACATCTGGAGCAATCTCTTTAACGATACCGATACCTTCGTGGCCAAGAACACGTCCTGGTACTTGACCAAAGTCACCATGAGCAACGTGGAGGTCAGTGTGGCAAACACCACAGTATTCAATTTCTACAAGTGCTTCCCCAGTTTCAAGTGGACGGAGTACTTTTTCTTCAACAGCAACACCAGTGCTTTCTGGATTTACAACAACAGCTTTCATAGCTATCCTCCTTGATATTGACCGAGAACAGGGACAACGGGACTGGATTGATTATGTTTCAACAGAGTCGAGTGTGACGAGCTTTCTTGTATTTATATGTGAAGTATATCGCAAAAGAAAGCCTTTTCCAAGGTTTTGGAGGCAAAAAGTAGAACAATCGATTAATACTAAACTAAAATAAAAAAGCATTATATAATAGTAATATGAAATCAACTAAAGAAGAAATCCAAGCTATCAAAACACTTTTAAAAGACTCTAGTACAGCTAAATATCATAAACGCCTTCAAATCGTTCTATTTCGTCTGATGGGCAAATCTTATAAAGAGATTATAGAGCTTTTAGACTGTAATCAAACAACGATTTGGCCAACTGTAAAAAAATATGAGGAGTTCGGACTCGATTCTCTCCTTCAAGAAACACGTGGTTGTCGTAACCATGCATATATGACAATTGAGGAAGAGAAAGCCTTTCTTGCCCGTCATTTGAAGGCTGCAGAGGCAGGAGAATTTGTTACAATTGATGCCTTATTTCAGGCTTATAAAAAGGAGTTAGGTTCTTCCTACACACGTGATGCCTTTTATCAACTCTTGAAGCGCCATGGTTGGCGAAATATTAGGCCACGTCCAGAACATCCCAAGAAAGCAGACGTTCAAACCATTGTCGCGTCTAAAAATAAAATCTCAATTCAAGAAGACAAGAAAGCGCTTTAAAACCAGTAGGCATTTTCGTAAGGTTCGCTTGATGTACCAAGATGAGGCTGGTTTCGGTAGAATCAGTAAACTGGGATCTTGTTGGGCTCCAATGGGAGTAGGTCCACATGTCCATAGTCACTATATACGAGAATTTTGCTATTGTTATGGAGCTGTTGATGCCCATACAGGCGAATCATTTTTCTTAATCGCTGGTGGATGTCATACTGAGTGGATGAACGCCTTTTTAGAAGAGCTTTCACAAGCTTATCCAGATGATTATCTTTTACTCGTTATGGATAATGCCATATGGCATAAATCAAGTACCTTAAAGATTCCGACTAATATTGGCTTTACCTTTATTCCTCCATACACACCAGAGATGAACCCCATTGAACAAGTGTGGAAAGAGATTCGTAAACGTGGATTTAAGAATAAAGCCTTTCGAACTTTGGAAGATGTCATGAATCAACTTCAAGATGTCATACAAGGACTGGAGAAGGAGGTGATAAAGTCCATCGTTAATCGGAGATGGACTAGAATGCTTTTTGAAAGTAGATGAGTATTAGAAGGAAGGTCAACAAGATTCTTTTCTGGTTATCAGAAGAGAATCTCTGTTGGCTTTTTTGGCATAAATGAACAATTTTATTTTTCAGAATAGATCAAATATAACAAATAACTCTTAAAATTCAGAAAATTCTATTGACAGGACTTGAAAAAGAGTCTATAATGAATAAAAAACAAAGGAGAATACTATGAAAACAAGAAAAGTATTGGCTCTTGCGGGAGTAACCTTATTAGCAGTTGGTGTTTTAGCTGCTTGTTCTGGGGGTTCAGGTGCTCAAGGTGAAAAAACCTTTGCATTTACTTACGAGACACATCCAGATAATCTCAACTATTTGACAACTGGTAAGGCAGCAACTTCTGAGATTACTAGTAATGTGATTGATGGATTGCTTGAAAATGATAAATACGGGAACCTTGTTCCTTCATTGGCAGAAGACTGGTCGGTCTCTAAGGATGGCTTGACTTATACTTATAAGATTCGTCAGGATGCCAAGTGGTATACATCTGAAGGGGAAGAATATGCTCCTGTTAAAGCGCAGGACTTTGTGACAGGTCTTAAATATGCAACAGATAAGAAAGCAGAAGCCCTTTACTTGGTACAGGATTCAATCAAAGGTCTGGATGCCTATGCCAAAGGTGAAATCACAGACTTTGCTCAAGTCGGGATTAAAGCTCTTGACGACCAAACAATCCAATACACCTTGAACAAACCTGAAACTTTTTGGAATTCCAAAACAACCATGGGTGTGCTTGCGCCAGTCAATGAAGAGTTTTTGAATTCAAAAGGGGATGATTTTGCCAAAGCTACGGATCCAAGTAGTCTCTTGTATAACGGTCCTTATTTGTTGAAATCCATTGTGACCAAATCCTCTGTTGAATTTGCGAAAAATCCTAACTACTGGGATAAGGACAATGTGCATATTGACAAAGTCAAATTGTCATTCTGGGATGGGCAAGATACCAGCAAACCAGCAGAAAACTTTAAAGATGGTAGCCTTACAGCAGCTCGTCTCTATCCAACAAGTGCAAGCTTCGCAGAGCTTGAGAAGAGTATGAAAGACAATATCGTCTATACGCAACAAGACTCTACGACTTATCTAGTAGGGACAAATATTGACCGTCAATCTTATAAACACACATCTAAGACTAGCGAAGAACAAAAGACTTCAACTAAAAAGGCGCTCTTAAACAAGGATTTCCGTCAGGCTATTGCCTTTGGTTTTGACCGTACAGCCTATGCCTCTCAGTTGAATGGAGAAACTGGAGCAAGCAAAATCTTGCGTAATCTCTTTGTTCCACCAACATTTGTTCAAGCAGATGGGAAAAACTTTGGCGATATGGTCAAAGAGAAATTAGTGACTTATGGGGATGAATGGAAGGATGTCAATCTTGCAGATTCACAAGATGGTCTCTACAATCCAGAAAAAGCCAAGGCTGAATTTGCTAAAGCTAAATCAGCTTTACAAGCAGAAGGCGTGACCTTCCCAATTCACCTAGATATGCCTGTTGACCAGACAGCAACGACAAAAGTTCAACGTGTCCAATCTATGAAACAATCCTTGGAAGCAACTTTAGGAACTGATAATGTCGTTATTGATATCCAACAATTGCAAAAAGATGAATTGCTTAATGTAACTTTATTTGCTGAAAATGCTGCTGGCGAAGACTGGGATTTATCAGATAATGTCGGTTGGGGTCCAGACTTTGCCGATCCATCAACTTATCTCGATATTATCAAACCTTCTGTAGGAGAAAGTACTAAAACATATTTAGGATTTGACTCAGGGGAAGATAATGTAGCTGCTAAAAAAGTAGGTCTATATGACTACGAAAAATTGGTTACTGAAGCTGGTGATGAGACAATAGATGTAGCAAAACGATATGATAAATACGCTGCAGCCCAAGCTTGGTTGACAGATAGTGCTTTGATTATTCCAACTACATCTCGTACAGGGCGTCCAATCTTGTCTAAGATGGTACCATTTACAATACCATTTGCATTGTCAGGAAACAAAGGGACAAGTGATCCAGTCTTGTATAAATACTTGGAACTTCAAGACAAGGCAGTCACAGCAGATGAATACCAAAAAGCTCAAGAAAAATGGATGAAAGAAAAAGCAGAATCCAATAAAAAAGCGCAAGAAGAACTTACCAAACATGTCAAATAAAACAAAAAGAGACTGAGTAAACAGTCCTTAAAAGAAAAACGCATATTGTCAGGTGATGAATGAAAAGCCTTGGTCGTATGCGTTTTATTATGGGAAAATGTACTTGACCTCTGTATTTCATTTTGAAAATGACAAAATCCTGAGTTTAGAGTTCTCAGGATTTTTCGTTTACTGTTGTGGTTGTTGTTGAGGGGTCTGTGGAGCTGGAGTTTGATTGGCTCCGGGTGTATTTGGCGCATTGGTACTAGCATCAGGACTTGTGGCTGGTGCTTGATTTTGACTATTATTACTAGCATCAGGACTTGTAGTTGGTGCTAGGCTAGTAGAGCCTTCTGTACTTGTTGAGGAGTTTTCGGTTGAAGATGATTGGGATGTTGTTTCAGTCCAAGTCGGTCTTGCTCCATTTTGGAAAACAAACTGCCCATTTCGATAGATACCATCTGGTATATTCCAATCCTCTGGATTGCTTCCTTCAGACAGGTAGGTCATCATAGAGCGGTAAACTTTGGCAGCGACCGTAAGGCCATTGCCTACAAGTGGTGTCAGACGGTTAGAATAGCCTGTCCATACAGCCATTGAATATTTACGCGTATAGCCAGCAAATAGTTCATCAGGTGCTACAAACTGAGAGGTCTTGATGTGGTTTTCAATTTCCTCGTCTGTATAGTTAGAGGTTCCTGTTTTACCAGCCTGAGGGAGCCAAGCAAGATAGGCATTTCGTCCAGTTCCATAAGTCAAGACTGTTTTCATCATGTCGGTCATCATATAGGCTGTCGTTTCCTTCATGGCACGAGTTCCGACATTAGAGAGCTCTTTTTCACTCCCATCACTAAAGACGACTTTATGGATATACATTGGCTTATAGTAAGTTCCACCATTTGCAAAGGCAGCGTAAGCAGCAGCCATCTTTTCACTACTTGCTCCATATTTTTTGTCTGATTCGGTTGTGTTACTTGAAATGGCATTTGAGTAGTGAAGACTTGGGTAGTCGATTCCGAGACCATTTAGGAAAGTCTTGGCGCGGTTGAGTCCGACCTTATTTAGCGTTTCCACGGCTGGGACGTTTCGCGATTGTTGCAGGGCGTATTGCAAGGTAATGTTGCCAAAGTAGCCCCTATCCCAGTTATAGACAGGGATATCTGTGTCAGGATAGTTATAGGGCTCATCGTGAACGATAGTAGCAGTTGAATCGTAGACACCGTATTCCAGGGCAGGAGCATAGTCTGTGATCGGTTTCATAGTTGATCCCCAGTCACGGTTTGTTTCCACTGCTTGGTTAATTCCGAAGGAAACATTACTTGACTGATGGCGTGCTCCTAGCTGGGCAATGACTTTACCGTTAGAAACATCGACAATGGTAGAAGCGACTTGCAATTCATCGTCTGGATAGGCAACGTATTCGTCTGTATTGTAAATATCCCACAGATGTTTTTGAGCTTCTTGGTCTACATTTGTGTAGACATCCATCCCAGTTGTGAGCAGGTTATAGCCTGTTTCTTCTTCAACTTGATTGATGACTTCCTTGAGGTAATTATCCATGTAAGCAGGGTAATTACTTGCTGATTTGAGACTTTGTAGTCCATCAGTAATTGATGTGTTGACTGCTTTCTCATACTGTTCAGCAGAGATGTAGCCTTGATTTTTCATTTCAGATAAGACCAAGTTTCGGCGGTTTTGGGCTGCTTCTGGATGTGAATAGGGGTCATATTGGTTTGGTGCCTGAGGCATTCCAGCCAGCAAGGCTAACTGAGGTAAACTTAAATTATTGAGGTCTTTACCATAGTAGTTTTGAGCGGCTGTCTGCATTCCATAGTTGCCATTAGACATGTAGACCTTATTTATATAGTAGGTCAAGATTTCTTGCTTGGTTGCTTTTTGTTCTAACTGAATCGCTAACCAAGCTTCCTGAGCCTTACGAGAAATAGTCTGGTCGGAAGTCGAGGTTGAAAAGTAAGTCAACTTAATCAACTGTTGGGTGAGAGTTGATCCACCTTGGAGGGAATTGCTTTGCAGATTGCGCAAGAAAGCTCCCAGGATACGGATGGTATCAATCCCCCTGTGGTCGAAGAAGCGATGGTCTTCGATAGAAACGATTGCCTTAACCAAATCTGTGGGAATATCATTAGCTTGGGCATTGACGCGGCGTTCAGAACCCAAGTCGGCAATGAGTTGATTTTTATTGTCGTAGATTTTACTAGAAGTTGTTGCAACTAGTTTACTCTCGGATAGGGTAGGAGCCTTGCTAACGTAGTAGAAAAAAACTCCTCCGCCTAAGACGATGGTTGCGATAACCAAGCTTAAGAAGCTAATGCCCAGATACTTGATTAGGCGCAGAATCGTTGGTTTGTTCATCTTGTTTTACCACCTAATAAATATTCTTTGATAACATTGAGATAAGGAATTTGAGGGAAGGCACTAGCCTTGATTTCATATCCATATTCTCGAATATATCCAAGTGGCATTGATTTTTGTCCCTTATCTTGATGATAGAAGCGAATCAAATCGAATGCCGGCAATAAGTAGGTTTCTTGCTGAGAAGAAAAGTGAAGAAGGACAAAGCAGATTCCTTGTTGGGCAAGGACTTGTTCCATATGCTGAATCTGATGTGGATGAAAATTTTTCATCGGAATCGCACGTTTTTGTTTTGTTTCCTTGGCTTCAAAGTCGATGTAATATCCATTATAAACGCCAGAATAGTCCGTCGTTGAAGCTTGTCGAAAATAGGCTTCAACAATCTTGGCACGACTTCGTTGTGGATAGTCCACTCGTACGATTTGAATAGGGGTTGGTTTCTTGTGTATAACAGCCAAGCCCTGAGACAAATAGTAGTCGTTGGTAGCATTGATCATCTTTTCAAAAGACATTCCTCGATTTGCGAAATTTTTGGGTTGAGAAAGAGATGTTTGTCTTTTTTGTGATGAAAGTTTATGTGGATAGTTGACCATAATTCTCCTTATTGGTGCAATAATATCACTTTATTATACCATAAATTTGCACAGAAAGGGTTAAAAATGACTATAGCTTTTATCACAAGATATTTTTTCGCTTCATTCATATTCAGTTGGATCCTTTTCATATGACTATTCTACCAAATGGGATATTTTCACGTTCGATTTACTAAAGACATTATCACATTCGAATCACAACGTAGTATAAAAAATATAAATATCATTTGATTTAATTTTATAAATGTTATATAATGATGTCGAAAGCGCTTTACAAACAAGATATAATCTAGAGTCGTAATTATATAGGCTTGATTTTAGCTTTATTGTTTTATTGATTCGGAAGATTCTTCTAGTAATTAACTACAGACTGATTAAACTTGGGATTGAAATTATCTCCATACTTATATATTTTGAAGGAATCTCTATGAAAGACATTATTCGGATACTATCTATTGGCTTTTTATGGATTCTGTTGATAGCAAATGTAGTGCATGCAGCAACTGCGATTACTTATAATGGACAGGGAATAAGAGGTAAATATTCAATACAAGCTTGGTACACTAACCGTAGAAGAACCTATACTGTTAATCATAACCAAACTCCTAGACCTGGGAGTGGGAACGTAGGGTTTAGAGTTTCTGTTGTGAGTCGTTCATGGATTGGTGGTAAAATATATGCATCATCTGTTTATTATGGAAAAACTAGTGGAACAATTAGTGTTGATCTAAATTCAGGTACTTATGGATTATATTTCAATACTGAGGATAGAGGTTTATATAATATTTCAGGTAGTGTGACTTATTAATTGAGTATTTATTTGGATAAGTCTTTTATTAACTATTTTATAATTTCTTAGTTTAATACTCTTCCTTACTAATCATATCAATTGGTTTTTATAGTAAAATGAAACTAGAATAGTACAACATAATTTCTAAAGCATTGTTAGAAATTAATTTGAATGCCTCAAATGATTTATCCTCATCTTATTTCAATTTACTATAGTTTCTTTGTGAGTTTTGATGTAGAAAAGTATTTTGTGATGGATTATAAAGATTGAATAGATATAAGTTATTTTAAAACATACTTTTAAAGAGAATTTGGTAATAATAAGTGAATTATTATCAATTAAAAATAAGTTTGGTAAAAAATCTTTACAATCAGAAAAACCGAATATTATCACGATTTTAAAATCTTTGATCATATACGGTTTATTATTGAAATATTTGTTTTCTCTTAAAATTGATGCTTTTATAAAATTAAAAAGCAATATAGGTAGTAGATATTTTCATAGATTTGTTACTGATTTTGTCAGTATTATCTACAACCTCAAAAAAGGATACTATTCAAACTGTGCTTAGTTCTTTTGTTTTCTGTTTACTATGAGTTTTCACCTGGCCTTCTTTAAAATCAAAGTTTACATGTTTTGTTGACAGTTTGCGTAATAAACATCGGAGTTTAAATATATACTTTAAACAAATGCCTATCATTAGTACATATTATAAAAAATGATGCTCTTTCTGATTTTAAAGGAATGTAAATAGAATATCTAAGATTTGTAGTTTTATTTTATGTAATGAATTATCTTTTTTCCTAATCTGCTATCATGGATATTGCTTCCAATTATAAAACCTATTGTGTTTGTAAATATATCTCCTATATCAAAGAATCCGAGATGAAATACATATTGTGAGGTTTCTATTATTGTTATGAAAAAGATAAAACGCATGACTGTTTTAAAATTAAATTTAAATAATCCTCCTATTGGGATAAAAATTACAATATTTAAAAGAGGAATTGTTGAATCAATTAAAAGTGAATCTTTGATAAACTCAACGAGATTAAAGTTAACTCCCTGAATACCTAAATTTTTAAAAAGTAGCGAATAAACAAGAATTAAACAGTAAAGAAAATAAGATATTCTTATCAATCTAGTATCAAGTCTGTGCGTATAGCTAGATCTTAGGAAAGTGAATAAAAACAATGTTAGAATTAGAATGATGAATAGAGGTCTCCAGAAATCAGAGCCACCGGTAGGAAAACTAAAGATAGAGATGAATTGGAAGTAAAGGTATTCCATAAAAAACCATCTACAAATTAGGAAGGAAATAGCTAAATTTAAAAAATCAAGTATATATATTTTTTTCATTTTATAATCTCCTAAATTTCATTTATATACCATATTATATCATAAATTTGCACAGAAAGGGTTAAAAATGGCTACAGCTTTGGTTTTAGGCTATTCTGCTTTTGATTTGGGTTTGTTTTCTGACAAGGATCCTCGTCTTAAATTGATTAAAAAAGCGATACGTAAAGATTTAGAGGCTATGGCAGCAGATGGGGTGTCTTGGCTTGTATTTACAGGGACTTTAGGCTTTGAATATTGGGTTCTAGAGGTTGCGCAGGAGATGAAAACCGAATATGGTTTTCAGTTGGCCACCATTTTTGCTTTTGAAACCCATGGGGAAAATTGGAATGAAGCCAATCAGATGAAACTGAGCCGTTTTAAGCAGGTAGACTTTGTCAAATATGCTTATTCTCGCTATGAACACAAGGGGCAGTTAAGAGATTATCAGCAGTTTTTACTGGAAAATACGAATAGCTCCTATCTTTTTTATGATGAAGAAAATGAAACGAAATTAGCTTATTTTTACCAAAAGATGAAAAATCAAGAGGACTATTTTATAAAGAGATTAACATTTGATCAATTAAATGAACTTGCTGAAAATTTTTCCGAAAATTGAAGCTTTGACCTTGATTTTTGTTTGCCTTTTTTTATATAATAATACTAGCAAGCGAGAATGGAGAGAGACATGGCAAGTATTATTTTTTCAGCAAAAGATATTTTTGAACAAGAGTTTGGGCGTGAAGTCCGTGGCTATAGTAAGGTAGAAGTTGATGAGTTTTTAGACGATGTCATCAAGGACTATGAAACCTATGCTGCCTTGGTCAAGTCACTTCGTCAGGAGATTGCGGATTTGAAGGAAGAATTAACTCGTAAACCGCAAGTGAGCTCGGCTCCAAGTCCTAGTCACCCAGATCCAATTGATGTGGCTGCTTCATCTTCTATGACGAATTTTGATATTTTGAAACGCTTGAATCGTCTTGAAAAAGAAGTATTCGGTAAACAAATTTTAGACAATACTGATTTGTAATTCAGGTCTTGTTACATGCAATTTTTGGATAATCGCGTGAGGAGAATTGCTTCTCATGAGGAAAGTCCATGCTAGCACAGGCTGTGATGCCTGTAGTGTTTGTGCTAGGCGAAACCATAAGCCTAGGGACGAGAAATCGTTACGGCAGTTGAAATGGCTAAGTCTTTTGATAGGTCAGAGTAGGCTTGAAAGTGCCACAGTGACGGAGTCTTTCTGGAAACGGAGAGAGTGGAACGCGGTAAACCCCTCAAGCTAGCAACCCAAATTTTGGTCGGGGCATGGAGTACACGGAAACGAACGTAGTATTCTGACTGCTATCAGCTGGAGCTGTTAGTGGTAGACAGATGATTATCGAAGGAAGTGGTCCTAGTCACTTCTGGAACAAAACATGGCTTATAGAAAATTGCATATAGGTTGGGGCTGAGAAATTTTCTCAACCTCATTTTTTAAAGTGAACAAAAGAAAGGTCTTACAAGACTGTAACATGAAAAAAGAATTTAATTTAATTGCAACTGCGGCAGCAGGACTTGAAGCTGTTGTAGGACGAGAAGTGCGAGAGTTGGGCTACGATTGTCAGGTTGAAAATGGTCGTGTTCGTTTTCAAGGAGACGTGAGAGCTATTATCGAAACCAACCTCTGGCTTCGGGCAGCAGATCGTATCAAAATTATCGTAGGAACGTTCCCAGCTAAGACTTTTGAAGAGCTGTTTCAGGGAGTTT
The DNA here is from genome assembly GCF_013277355.1 of Streptococcus sp. 1343. Classification (NCBI taxonomy): domain Bacteria; kingdom Bacillati; phylum Bacillota; class Bacilli; order Lactobacillales; family Streptococcaceae; genus Streptococcus; species Streptococcus sp. 1343. The sequence goes on along the minus strand of NZ_VMMT01000047.1, from coordinate 5,092 downwards.
TCGCCCTAGATTGGGAAAATTATTTACCACTTGGAGCTCGGTTCCCGATTTCAAAAGCCAAATGTGTTAAATCTAAACTTCACAATGAGCCCAGTGTTCAGGCTATTTCTAAGAAAGCTGTTGTCAAGAAATTGCAGAAACACTATGCTCGCCCAGAAGGTGTTCCTCTGATGGAGAATGGCCCAGAGTTTAAGATTGAGGTCTCTATTCTCAAAGATGTGGCAACTGTCATGATTGATACGACAGGATCCAGTCTCTTTAAACGTGCCTATCGTACGGAAAAGGGTGGGGCTCCTATCAAGGAAAATATGGCAGCAGCTATTTTGCAACTCTCTAACTGGTATCCAGACAAGCCTTTGATTGATCCGACCTGTGGTTCGGGGACTTTCTGTATTGAGGCAGTTATGATTGCTCGAAAGATGGCACCAGGACTTCGTCGCTCTTTTGCCTTTGAGGAATGGAACTGGATTAGTGATCGCTTGATTCAAGAAGTGCGTACAGAAGCGGCTAAAAAAGTAGACCGTGAGCTGGAACTGGATATTATGGGCTGTGATATTGATGCTCGCATGGTGGAAATTGCTAAGGCCAATGCTCAGGCAGCGGGTGTTGTAGGAGACATTACTTTTAAGCAGATGCGCGTGCAGGATTTGCGTTCCGATAAAATCAATGGTGTAATCATCTCCAATCCGCCTTACGGGGAGCGTTTATCAGATGATGCAGGGGTGACCAAGCTTTATGCTGAGATGGGTCAAGTATTTGCACCACTGAAAACTTGGAGCAAATTTATCTTGACTAGTGATGAAGCCTTTGAAAGCAAGTATGGTAGCCAAGCAGATAAGAAGCGTAAGTTATACAACGGAACCTTGAAAGTGGATCTGTATCAATATTTTGGTCAGCGTGTCAAACGGCAAGAGGTAAAATAGAAAGGGATACTCATGAGTAAAAAAAGACGAAATCGTCATAAAAAAGAAGGTCAAGAACCGCAATTTGATTTTGATGAAGCAAAAGAGCTAACAGTTGGTCAAGCTATTCGTAAAAATGAAGAAGTGGAAGCAGGAGTCTTGCCTGAGGATTCCATTTTGGACAAGTATGTTAAACAACACAAAGATGAAATCGAAGCAGATAAGTTTGCGACTCGCCAATACAAAAAAGAGGAGTTAGTTGAAACTCATAGTCTGGATGATTTAATTCAAGAGATGCGTGAGGCTGTAGAGGAGTCAGAAGCTTCTTCGGAGGAAGTTCCATCTTCTGAAGACATCTTACCACCCTTGCCTTTGGACGATGAGGAGCAAGGCTTGGATCCTCTATTGCTAGAGGATGAAACTCCAACAGAAATGACTGAAGAAGTGGAAGAGGAGCAAAACCTTTCTCGTCTGGATCAAGAGGACTCAGAAAAGAAAAGTAAAAAAGGCTTTGTTTTGACCGCTTTGGCGCTTGTATCAGTGATTATCTGTGTCAGTGCTTATTATGTCTATCGTCAAGTGAATCGCTCGACCAAGGAAATTGAAACTTCTCAATCAACTACAGCCAATCAATCAGATGTGGATGATTTTAATACACTTTATGACGCCTTCTACACAGATAGTAATAAAACGGCTTTGAAAAATAGCCAGTTTGATAAACTGAGTCAACTCAAAACCTTGCTTGATAAACTGGAAGGTAGTCGTGAACATACGCTAGCCAAATCTAAGTATGATAGTCTAGCAACGCAAATCAAGGCCATTCAAGATGTCAATGCTCAATTTGAGAAACCAGCTATTGTGGACGGTGTGTTGGATACCAATGCCAAAGCCAAATCGGATGCTAAATTTACGGATATTAAAACTGGAAATACGGAGCTTGATAAAGTGCTAGATAAGGCTATCAGCCTTGGTAAGAGCCAGCAAACAAGTACTTCTAGCTCAAGTTCAAGTGAAACTAGTAGCTCAAGCACTAGTCAAACAAGCTCAAATACGACTAGTGAGACAAGCCCAAGTAGTTCAAATGCTGCCTCAAATGAGACTAGAAGTTCTCGTAGCAAAGTCAATATGGGCGTATCAAGTGCGGGTGTTGCTGTTCAAAGAAGTGCCAGTCGTGTTGCCTATAACCAGTCTGCTATTGATGATAGTAACAACTCTGCCTGGGATTTTGCGGATGGTGTCTTGGAACAAATTCTAGCGACTTCACGATCACGTGGCTATATCACTGGAGACCAATATATCCTTGAACGTGTCAATATCGTTAACGGCAATGGTTATTACAACCTCTACAAGCCAGATGGAACCTATCTCTTTACCCTTAACTGTAAGACAGGCTACTTTGTCGGAAATGGCGCTGGTCATGCAGATGACTTGGACTACTAAGCAGTCGTTACAAAATTCTTTCTTTTCAAAAGTAAAAATGATAAAATAAAATAAATGAAACAAGAGGAGTGTCAAATGACAAAAGCTAACTTTGGTGTCGTAGGTATGGCCGTAATGGGTCGTAACCTTGCCCTTAATATTGAATCTCGTGGTTACACAGTTGCTATTTACAACCGTAGTAAAGAAAAAACGGAAGATGTGATTGCTTGCCATCCTGAAAAGAACTTTGTACCAAGCTATGACGTTGAAAGTTTTGTAAACTCAATCGAAAAACCTCGCCGTATCATGCTGATGGTTCAAGCTGGACCTGGTACAGATGCTACTATCCAAGCCCTTCTTCCACACCTTGACAAAGGTGATATCTTGATTGACGGCGGAAACACTTTCTACAAAGACACCATCCGTCGTAATGAAGAATTGGCAAACTCAGGTATCAACTTTATCGGTACTGGGGTTTCTGGTGGTGAAAAAGGTGCCCTTGAAGGGCCGTCTATCATGCCTGGTGGACAAAAAGAAGCCTACGAATTGGTTGCAGATGTTCTTGAAGAAATTTCAGCTAAAGCACCAGAAGATGGCAAACCATGTGTGACTTACATCGGTCCTGATGGAGCTGGTCACTATGTGAAAATGGTTCACAACGGTATCGAGTATGGGGATATGCAATTGATCGCAGAAAGCTATGACTTGATGCAACACTTGCTTGGCCTTTCTGCAGAAGACATGGCTGAAATCTTTACTGAGTGGAACAAGGGTGAATTGGACAGCTACTTGATCGAAATCACAGCTGATATCTTGAGCCGTAAAGACGATGAAGGTCAAGACGGACCAATCGTAGACTACATCCTTGATGCCGCGGGTAACAAGGGAACTGGTAAATGGACTAGCCAATCATCACTTGACCTTGGTGTGCCATTGTCGCTAATTACTGAGTCAGTATTTGCTCGCTACATTTCAACTTACAAAGAAGAACGCGTGCATGCTAGCAAGGTTCTTCCAAAACCAGCTGCCTTCAAATTTGAAGGAGATAAGGCTGAATTGATTGAAAAAATCCGTCAAGCCCTTTACTTCTCAAAAATCATCTCATACGCACAAGGTTTTGCGCAATTACGTGTAGCTTCTAAAGAAAATAACTGGAACTTGCCATTTGCAGACATCGCATCTATCTGGCGTGATGGCTGTATCATCCGTTCTCGTTTCTTGCAAAAGATTACAGATGCTTACAACCGTGATGCAGACCTTGCCAACCTTCTTTTGGATGAGTACTTCTTGGATGTTACTGCTAAGTACCAACAAGCAGTGCGTGATATCGTAGCTCTTGCAGTTCAAGCTGGTGTGCCAGTACCAACCTTCTCAGCAGCTATTACTTACTTTGATAGCTACCGTTCAGCTGATCTTCCAGCTAACTTGATCCAAGCGCAACGTGATTACTTTGGTGCCCACACTTACCAACGTAAAGACAAAGAAGGAACCTTCCACTACTCTTGGTATGACGAAAAATAAGTAGGTCTGCCATGGGGAAACGGATTTTATTACTTGAGAAAGAACGAAATCTAGCTCATTTTTTAAGTTTGGAACTCCAAAAAGAGCAATACCGAGTTGATCAGGTTGAGGAGGGGCAAAAAGCCTTCTCCATGGCTCTTCAGACAGACTATGACTTGATTTTATTGAATGCTCATCTGGGGGATATGACAGCCCAGGATTTTGCAGATAAGCTGAGTCGAACTAAGCCAGCCTCAGTCATCATGATTTTAGATCATTGGGAAGACTTGCAAGAAGAGCTGGAAGTTGTTCAGCGTTTTGCAGTTTCATACATCTATAAGCCAGTCCTTATCGAAAATCTGGTAGCGCGTATTTCGGCGATCTTCCGAGGTCGGGACTTCATTGATCAACACTGCAGTCTGATGAAAGTTCCAAGGACCTACCGCAATCTTAGGATAGATGTTGAACATCACACGGTTTATCGTGGTGAAGAGATGATTGCTCTGACTCGCCGTGAGTATGACCTTTTGGCGACACTTATGGGAAGCAAGAAAGTTCTGACTCGTGAGCAGTTGTTGGAAAGTGTCTGGAAGTATGAAAGTGGGACCGAGACAAATATCGTAGATGTCTATATCCGTTATCTACGTAGCAAGCTTGATGTAAAAGGTCAAAAAAGCTACATTAAAACCGTGCGTGGTGTTGGTTACACCATGCAAGAATAGAAAAGCAGTTGCAGTTGTGTAACTGCTTTTTTCAAATGGAGAAAGGGATGTCTTTCCGTTTTTTTCTTTGTATAGTGGATTGAAACTAGAATGGTACACCACAACTGCTAAAACTTTTCTAGAAATTAATTTAACTTTCCTAATCGATTTGTTCACATCTTATTTCAATTTACTATATTGACAGGGACGAACAGATGTGTTACAATTTTTTTAGGAGGATAAAATAATGAAGAAAACATTTTATCGCAAATTCGGTATTTCAATTATTGCGGGTACTTTATTAGCTAGCCTGCTATCGACAGTATCTGCTTTGACTGTTATTTCAAGTACAGGCGAGGAGTATGAGGTAAGTGAAACATTACAAGAGAGTCCAGGAACTAATAATTTTTCACTTCCCGATGTTTCACCGACTTATGGTCAATATTATACAAATCAGTCAGAAGTCATTATTGGTAAAAATGATTTAGTTAAGGTAAAAAATACTTTACAATATCCTTACTCTACATCAGCTTATGTAGAGTAAGAATTTTGTGGTGTGAAAAATGGTAA
>NZ_VMMT01000046.1:0-13572 GCF_013277355.1 Streptococcus sp. 1343 | reverse complement strand
CCGTTTTTACTTCACGAAAGAAAGTAGAAGTGAAGCAAAACGAAGATGAGCTTCAATATAAAATTATTGAACTATTCTTAGCAGGTGTGGACAAAAGTAAGTACGATTTCTTTGAGCAGAGTCTGTTGAAAGAAATTCTTCATCAATTAATTTATTTAATAATGTATATACAGTACGTTCAGAGATACTGAGGTGTTTGCTGACTTGTTTTGCTTTAAAAATTGGAGAAGAGAAAATGAAATCAAGAAGTTGAATACCAGAGACAGAATTCAATTTTGGTATTATTTCTTCTTTCATCTTATTATAAAGATTTAAGATATCCTGTGCCTTTTTTGTACTCTCTTCTGCTGAGAAAATTACTCCTTCCAAATAGTATTTAAACCAATCTTTCCAGTTATTATTTTTAGAGATGTTTGATAAATGAGAGATATATAGTGATCGATCACTTTCAAAATATGAACTCATGTAAAATGTAGGATAAGATAGCAATTCTTGGTAGTAAAGAAACAGTGGGATTAACAATCTTCCTATTCGACCATTACCATCTTCGAATGGATGAATCATTTCAAATTGAGCATGTACAATAGCTGATTGAACTAATAAGTCTAAATCATCATGATGCATATATTGTTCTAAATTGGACATATACTCCGTAGTTTGTTCTGGCGGAACTGGTGTGTAAGAGATAGTTGCTCTACTTCCAATGTAATTTTGAGTTCTTTTAAAATTTCCTGGATTCTTGCTGCTTCCTCTAACGTTATCCAATAGAATTTTATGCATCTCTTTTATTATTCTATTAGATAATGGTAACCCTCTAGAGTTATTGTCATTAATTGTAGTAATATTTTCGAGAGCATAAAAAAGTGCTTTTCGATAATTAATAATTTCATGTAGTTCATCACGTTCTATATCAACCTTATTACCTGCTTCGTAATTTAGTAGGTCTTCTAGAGTTGCATGAGTACCTTCAAGTTTTGAGGAAAGGACGGCTTCTTGGCTGAGCAATGGTGAAATTAGTAGCATTGGATTGATAATAGATGATAAAAATCCTTCATAGGTTCCAATAGCTATACCTGCTTTAGAAACTAATCTAATTATTTGTGGATCTGTATATATTGAAGTATAGTCAAATGGAAGTTTTTCTGGTAAATAGGGTTTAGGTATGTTTTTAAATGTATTATTCATGTTTATAATTCCTATTAAAATTTTTTCTCAATATTTTTATTATAGAAAGCCAATGTAGTGAGTGACTATAACCTGTACTTGAATTATATTTCTAAGGTATATTGACAAGTATATGAAAATCAAGTAAAAAAGTAAACTGGATTGTCAATTTAAATCTTTGATTTTATGATATTTTTTAAAATAGTAATGTAAATATTTTTAGAGTTTAAGTTTGATTAAAAGTGTGTATCTTCATTAAGTATAGATTGAAAGGATTAATGTTGAACAATTTTAATGAGATGCTAAAAACGGAATATAAATGTTTGTTTTATTTCATTATAACACAGAGATAAGAAAAAATAGATAGTGAGACGAGTTTAAATAGGATTACTCGTTATGAAATGTTAATTACTTTTGATGGCTTAACAAATATTATCAATAATGTAGTCATTCGAATGATTCTCATTGCAATGTACTGAAATTAACAAAAAGAAAAAACGCTTGAATCAGCGTTTTTCTTCTGTATTGATTCGTATTGAATGCTTACTTCACTTCTGTAAACACAACGTGTTTGCGAAGTTTTGGTGAGTATTTCTTCAATTGAAGACGGTCTGGAGTGTTACGTTTGTTTTTAGAAGTAAGGTACAAGCGTTCACCAGATTCTTTGTGTTCAAGTGTAATATTTACGCGCATGGTATCTCCCTTCTATTATTCAGCTGATGCAGCTTTAGCGATTTTACGTCCTTTGTAGTATCCTTTAAGTGATACACGGTGAGAACGTGAGTAATCTCCAGTAGTTTCGTCAAAGTTTACAGATGGAGCTGTTACTTTGTAGTGTGTACGACGTTTGTTTTTCTTCGCTTTTGAAGTGCGACGTGCAGGTACTGCCATTTTGATTTCTCCTTTAGGTATTTATATTCGATTCAATCTACTGATTTTCATCAACCATACTAGGATAACACATTTTTTTTGTAAAGTAAAGTTACTTGACAAAAAAAGATGAAAAAATTCTCCTGTCAGACCTAGCAGACAGGAGAAGGTGTTAAATATCAATTTCAAATGGTTCGTCAATGGTTTCTGATACGTATTTTCCGTCTTTCTTCCGTTGTTTGACACATTCTGTGAGGAGATATTCGATTTGCCCATTGACTGAACGAAAGTCATCTTCTGCCCATGATGTGAGTGCAGCGTATAACTTTGTTGAGAGTCGAAGGGGGATCTGCTTTTTTTTAGCTTCAACCATCTTTAGTAAAGACTTTCCGTGTTGACAATTGGTTGTGCATCATGATTGCCACAAAGAACGACAAGGAGATTTGAAACCATGGCAGCTTTTCGTTCTTCGTCAATCTCTACCAATTCCCCTTCATTGAGCCGTTCCAGTGTCGTTTCAACCATTCCCATTATTTGATATCTAAATGATATCACTTTGTTTTTAAAAGTCAATAGAAAGTTGAAAATAATCACTAAAAACTTTCAGCCCAATAATTTCTTTTAAAAGGTGAGATTATATTGTGCTCAAATACTCTTTTATTCTTATAACTTTTACACTATAATTGTAGTTAGAAAGGAAGAGAAATGTTTGATTATAGAGCACTAGTTATTTTGATGACTTTGATGGATCATTGTGAGCTATCATTATATGAATTATCTGTTAAGGTGAGCTTACCTATAAAGGAAGTCAAAGAAGGAATAGATTATTTAGTGCCTTATCTAGCTAATAAAGGGATAGTGCTGGATAAAAAACAAGGTCGCTATAGTTTATCAAATCGTACGAAGCAGTCTTTGACAGATATTATTAAGTCGGATGAATTGGTTTTACCAAAGTCGACTCGCTTAGCTTTAATCTATCTTTACACTTTTTGCCGATTAGATTTTATATCGAATAATCATTACCAAGACTTTTTGAAAGTAAGTAAGAATACAACCTTATCTGATATTCAATCATTAAGAAAGATTATGTTAGATAATGATTTGGAGCTAGGGTACAGTAGAGCAAAAGGTTATACTTTACACGGTTCAGAGTGGAATAAGCACCGCTTAGCTTTTCAAATGGTTAGTGAGTTGCTGGAATCCTCCATAGGGATTTGGGGTTTGGATTATGTTTTATCCAGTTGGGGGTATTCATTAACTTATGATTTGATAAATCAGGTAGTTAAAGATTATTATGAGAAGCTACAGCTAGTACCTATTGTTAATCAATTAAAAGTTTGCCTTTTCGGTTTAGTATTCATTCTGTGTAGGTATCAAAGGGATGTTGAAAGAGTATGTCTTTCAGAGACATTAGTATCTCCTGTTATTCAAGATATAACCACTATTTTATTGGATACAGTGGTTGATTTGGGAATTATAGATACGGTGTTTTCTGAGGATGATTATCGCTATATCACCGTTTTATTATCAAGTTGCTTTGAAGGTGAAGTAGATGTTGCTCCGGTTTACTTTAATCAATTAACAGAGGCTATTATAAGTAGAATGGAAGATATTTCTTTGTTACATTTTAAACAAAGGGAAGGATTGAGAGAAAATCTTCGCCGCCACCTTATACCGGCTTACTATAGATTAAAGTTCGGCCTACCTAGTTCAAATGAATATGTATTGCATGTTAAAGAACATTATCCTGATTTATTTGAATTAGTCAAAGATTCTTTGATGCCCTTGATGGACGCTATTGACAATCCCATACCTGATAGTGAAACAGCATATTTTGTTATCCATTTCGGAGGTTATTTAAAGAAAGCAGATACTTTGCCTCAAAAATGGTATAAAGCAGCAATCATTTGTCCTAATGGTGTTAGTTCTTCATTGATGTTAAAAGAGAATCTATTAGCATTATTTCCTCAAATTGAGTTTATAGGAACCTCAAAGATTGATGATTTACAGGTGAAAGCTAGTAGTGACTATGATATGGTTTTTTCTACCATAAAGGTGGAGACAGAAAAGCCAAATTATCTAGTTTCGGTTATGATGACTGAAGAGCAAGCAATACAACTAGTAGAACTAGTGTTAAAAGATTTTCCGAATTTAGAGTATGGGGATTTTGAGATTGAACAAATCCTGAATATTGTCAAAAAATATGGAATTATTACACAAGAATTGGAATTAAGATTGGCGTTAAAGAATTATCTTTATCAAAAAAATGATCGAAAGGAAATTGTACCAGTGCTAGAACAACTTATTACCAAAGAAACCTATCAGGTTAGTTCGCAAAAATTAGGATGGAAGGAGGCGATTCGTTTAGCAGCTAAACCGCTTTTGGATCAAGATAAGATAACTGAGAACTACCCTGAGGCAATGATTCAAAAAGTAGAAGAGTTTGGGCCTTTTATTAATTTAGGGAAGGGAGTAGCAATTCCTCACGCTCGGCCAGATGAAGGTGTGAATGAAATAGGAATGTCAATGTTAGTTTTGGAAGAACCGATTTATTTATTGGATAATCCAGAACAAGAGGTAAGATTGTTGATTTGTATTGCAGCCATTGATAATGAGAGTCATTTAAAGGCTTTGTCACATTTAACAACAATTTTAAGAGATAAAAATCATGTTCAAACTTTAATATCATCAAAAAACTATGATGACATTAAAATGATAATTAAACAGGAGGATTAGATAATGTTAAAAATTGGTACAGCTTGTGGTTCAGGATTAGGTTCAAGTTTTATGGTACAGATGAATATTGAATCTGTATTGAGTGATTTGAATGTTTCAGATGTAGAAGTTGAACATTATGATTTAGGTGGAGCAGATCCAAATGCAGCTGATATTTGGATTGTTGGTCGTGATCTAGCTGATTCAGCTAGTCATCTTGGAGATGTTCGTATCTTAAATAGTATTATTGATATGGATGAACTACGAGAATTAATTACTAAACTTTGTGAAGAAAAAGGACTTATATAGGAGGCTAGCGTCATGATGAAGTTCATATTGGATATTGTTAGTACACCAGCTATTTTAGTAGCTTTAATTGCAATTTTAGGATTAGTTCTTCAGAAGAAGAAATTACCTGATATTATTAAAGGTGGAATTAAGACCTTTGTTGGTTTCTTAGTTGTATCTGGTGGTGCAGGAATTGTACAAAATTCTTTAAATCCATTTGGTACCATGTTTGAGCATGCTTTTCATTTATCTGGCGTTGTGCCGAATAATGAAGCAATTGTAGCTGTAGCTTTAACAACATATGGCTCAGCTACTGCAATGATTATGTTTGCAGGCATGGTGTTCAATATCTTAATCGCTCGTTTTACTCGATTTAAATATATTTTTTTAACAGGGCACCACACTCTATATATGGCATGTATGATTGCGGTCATTTTATCAGTTGCTGGCTTTACTAGCTTGCCTCTTATCTTACTAGGAGGATTAGCACTCGGTATTATTATGAGTATTTCCCCAGCATTTGTGCAAAAATATATGGTTCAATTAACTGGAAATGACAAGGTGGCTTTAGGTCATTTCAGTTCTTTGGGATATTGGTTGAGTGGTTTTACTGGTAGCCTTATCGGTGACAAATCAAAATCAACAGAGGACATTAAATTTCCAAAGAGTTTAGCTTTTTTACGTGATAGCACTGTTAGTATTACTTTATCCATGGCAGTTATTTACATTATTGTAGCTATCTTTGCAGGGTCAGAATATATAGAAAAAGAAATCAGTAGTGGTACAAGTGGTCTAGTTTATGCTTTACAATTAGCAGGTCAATTTGCAGCAGGGGTATTTGTTATTTTAGCAGGTGTTCGCCTTATTTTGGGTGAAATTGTTCCAGCCTTTAAAGGTATTTCAGAGCGTCTTGTACCTAATTCAAAACCTGCTTTGGATTGTCCGATTGTTTATACTTATGCACCCAATGCAGTTCTAATTGGATTTATCTCTAGTTTTATTGGTGGTTTAGTCAGTATGGCAATTATGATTGCTTCAGGAACGGTTGTTATCTTACCAGGCGTTGTGCCTCATTTCTTCTGTGGAGCGACTGCAGGTGTCATTGGGAATGCATCTGGTGGTGTTCGTGGAGCCACTATTGGAGCATTTTTACAAGGTATTTTAATCAGTTTTCTTCCAGTCTTTTTAATGCCAGTTTTGGGAGGACTTGGTTTCCAAGGATCAACTTTCTCAGATGCAGATTTTGGTCTATCAGGAATTATTTTAGGAATGTTAAATCAATTTGGTTCACAAGCAGGCATTGTGATTGGTCTTGTTCTTATTCTAGCAGTTATGTTTGGAGTATCCTTTATTAAAAAGCCATCTGCAAAGGAGGAGTAAGGGATGATTTTAAGTGAAAATAGAGAAGATGAGTTAAGAAAATTTGCGACTAACATCCGATTAAATACTCTTAGAACATTGAATCATCTTGGATTCGGACATTACGGAGGAAGTCTGTCTATCGTAGAAGTTCTAGCAGTGCTTTATGGTGAAATAATGCCAATGACTCCAGAAATATTTGCAGCACGAGATAGAGATTATTTCATATTATCAAAAGGTCACGGAGGACCAGCTCTATACAGTACACTCTATTTGAATGGTTTCTTTGACAAAGAATTCTTATATTCTTTAAATACAAATGGAACCAAATTACCGTCTCATCCTGATAGAAATCTAACGCCGGGCATAGATATGACAACTGGCTCTTTAGGACAGGGAATTAGTGTTGCAACCGGACTTGCATATGGTCAGAGAATAAGAAAAAGTCCCTTTTATACCTATGCTATTGTTGGAGATGGTGAGTTAAATGAGGGACAATGTTGGGAGGCTATACAGTTTGCTTCTCAGCAACAGTTATCCAACTTAATTGTATTTGTTGATGATAACAAAAAACAATTAGATGGTTTTACAAAGGATATTTGTAATCCAGGTGACTTCGTAGAAAAATTTTCAGCATTTGGATTTGAATCCATTAGGGTCAAGGGTTCAGATATTAGAGAAATTTATGAAGGGATTGTCCAATTAAAACAGTCAAATAATTCATCACCTAAGTGCATTGTATTAGATACTATTAAAGGTCAAGGGGTTCAAGAGCTGGAAGAAATGAAATCCAATCATCATCTTCGCCCTACTGTAGAGGAGAAACAAATGTTAACTTCAGTTGTAGAAAGATTAAGTCAGGAATTGGAGGAAACAGAATGATGAGAAGCACGAAAGAATTACGGCATGTATATAGAGACTTCCTTTTAGAGGCTAATCAAAGTGATTCTGATATAGTAGTCTTAGAAGCCGATTTGTCAAGTTCGATGGCTACTCATAATCTTGAAAAGGACTTTGGAGACCGTTATGTGAATGTTGGGATTATGGAAGCAGAAATGGTCGGCCTTGCAGCAGGCTTGTCTATTCAGGGGTTTAGACCTTATCTTCATACATTTGGCCCTTTTGCTTCACGAAGAGTATTTGATCAATTATTTATTTCTCTTGGATACGCACAATTGGATGCCACTGTTATTGGATCAGATGCAGGAGTAACTGCGGAAATGAATGGTGGGACACATATGCCATTTGAAGAAATTGGATTGTTACGTTTAATTCCTAAATCGATCATTTTCGAAGCAACTGATGATATCCAATTTCGTGAAATCTTGAACCAGACATTAGAATTAAAAGGACTAAAATATATTCGAACAATTCGAAAAGCTCCAGAGGCTGTCTATCAAGGTGGAGAAGATTTTTCTAAAGGCTACATTGAGTTAAGACACGGGGAAGATCTTGTAATCGTTGCTTCTGGCATAATGGTTGCTCCAAGTATTCGAGTTGCAGATGAACTGTCTAAATTAGGTTATTCAGTAGGTGTGATAGATTTATTTAGAATCAAACCGATACCAGAACAGATAAAAACAATGTTAAGTGGAAAAACTATATTTACTGTAGAAAACCACAATCAGATAGGTGGAATTGGCAGTGCTTTATGTGAATTATTCTCTGATGATGGAATAACAAAAATTCATCGGATGGGTGTTCAAGAAAGATTCGGTCAAGTAGGGAAAGTGGATTATCTTCTTAATGAGTATGGTTTGAGTGAATCGAATATAAAAGAGAAAGTTCTAGAAATTTATAATGCAAGATAGATGTTGAATACACTGTTCTGAAAGAATTTTTGTAACAATTACAGTACGTTATTTAAAGAAAGCGGATTAAAAAGCATATTCTGGTCATCAGAAAGTGCCCTAATCCGCTTTGTTGTTTTTAGTTTTAAATATTTCATATGTATATAGAATTTTCTGAAAATTCAAGAATTTTCTTCTGTTCATTGCTTTTAAAATGTGCTATAATAGTAAAAACTGAAATGGGAGGGAACAAATGACTGAATTAGATAAACGTCACCGCAGTAGCATTTATGACAGTATGGTAAAATCACCAAACCGTGCTATGCTTCGTGCGACTGGTATGACAGATAAGGACTTTGAAACACCGATTGTGGGAGTGATTTCGACTTGGGCGGAAAATACACCATGTAACATTCACTTGCATGATTTCGGGAAACTGGCTAAAGAAGGTGTCAAATCTGCAGGCGCTTGGCCTGTACAGTTTGGAACTATTACCGTAGCAGACGGGATCGCTATGGGAACGCCTGGTATGCGTTTCTCTCTAACATCTCGTGACATCATCGCGGACTCCATCGAGGCGGCTATGAGTGGTCACAACGTGGATGCCTTCGTCGCTATCGGTGGCTGTGACAAGAACATGCCTGGATCTATGATTGCCATTGCCAATATGGATATCCCTGCAGTCTTTGCCTATGGTGGAACGATTGCACCGGGAAATCTTGATGGCAAAGACATTGACTTGGTTTCTGTCTTTGAGGGTATCGGAAAATGGAACCACGGTGACATGACAGCTGAGGACGTGAAACGTCTTGAATGTAATGCCTGCCCTGGCCCTGGTGGCTGTGGTGGTATGTATACTGCTAATACCATGGCGACTGCTATCGAAGTTTTGGGTATGAGTTTGCCAGGTTCTTCATCTCACCCAGCTGAATCAGCTGATAAGAAAGAAGATATCGAAGCAGCAGGACGTGCTGTTGTTAAGATGTTGGAGCTTGGTCTCAAACCATCAGATATCTTGACTCGTGAAGCCTTTGAAGATGCCATCACTGTGACGATGGCTCTCGGTGGTTCTACAAACGCCACTCTTCACTTGCTTGCCATTGCCCATGCTGCCAATGTTGACTTGTCACTTGAGGACTTCAATACGATCCAAGAGCGTGTGCCTCACTTGGCCGACTTGAAACCATCTGGTCAGTATGTCTTCCAAGACCTCTACGAAGTCGGTGGTGTCCCTGCGGTTATGAAGTACTTGTTGGCAAATGGATTCCTTCATGGAGATCGCATCACATGTACTGGTAAGACAGTTGCTGAGAACTTGGCTGACTTTGCAGACCTCACACCAGGTCAAAAAGTTATCATGCCACTTGAAAATCCAAAACGTGCGGACGGTCCGCTTATCATCTTGAACGGAAACCTTGCTCCTGACGGTGCAGTTGCCAAGGTATCAGGTGTTAAAGTGCGTCGTCACGTTGGGCCAGCTAAGGTCTTTGACTCAGAAGAAGATGCCATTCAGGCTGTTTTGACAGATGAAATCGTTGATGGCGATGTAGTCGTTGTTCGTTTCGTTGGACCTAAGGGTGGTCCTGGTATGCCTGAGATGCTGTCCCTTTCTTCAATGATCGTTGGTAAAGGTCAAGGAGACAAGGTGGCCCTCTTGACGGATGGACGTTTCTCTGGTGGTACTTATGGTCTGGTTGTTGGACATATCGCTCCTGAAGCTCAGGATGGTGGACCAATTGCCTATCTTCGTACAGGCGATATCGTTACGGTTGACCAAGATACCAAAGAAATTTCCATGGCCGTATCCGAAGAAGAACTTGAAAAACGCAAGGCAGAAACAACCTTGCCACCACTTTATAGCCGTGGTGTCCTCGGTAAATATGCCCACATCGTATCATCTGCTTCACGCGGAGCCGTGACAGACTTCTGGAATATGGACAAGTCAGGTAAAAAATAAACTCATACTCTTCGAAAATCTCTTCAAACCACGTCAACGTCGCCTTGCCGTAGGTATGGTTACTNNAACCTCAAAACAGTGTTTTAAGCTGACTTCGTCAGTTCCATCCACAACCTCAAAACAGTGTTTTGAGCTGACTTCGTCAATTTTATCCACAACTTCAAAACAGTGTTTTGAGCAACCTGCGGCTAGTTTTCTAGTTTGCCCTTTGATTTTCATTGAGTATCAAAAAGCAAGCCATTTTCGGCTTGCTTTTTTCATCTTTAAAAGTGATTGGTCTGATTAACGAGGTGGTAGTCCAAGGGCAATACGGCCATAGCGACTGATTCGTGTGATTTTCCAAGCAGGCGACCAGGTAACTTCAACCTTGACATCTTCGATCCCCTCGATTTGTTTCAGACCTGCAACGATTTCAATAGGCAGGCTTTCGGCACAATCACAGGCGGTGTCAGTGAAGGTCATGACAATCTTGCAGAGACCTGTTTCGTCCAGATTGATTTCATAGATCAGCCCTAGATTGTAAACATCCAATTCCACATCTGTATCAAAAACCTTCTCTAGTTTTTCGATAATTTGATCTTGCAAGGCCAAAGCACGGTCATTGATTTTGATATCCTCTCTCATTACAGTCCCTCCACATGATAAATATCCCCTATTTTCTCATAACTCTGACAATTTGGCAAGCTTTTGATGAATTTTCTGAAAAATATGATAAAATGAAGAAAATACGGAATCAAGGGGAAGTCTATGGAGCAGATTGGAAAAGTCTTTAGACAATTACGAGAGTCAAGAAATATCTCACTGAGACAAGCAACCGGGGGACAATTTTCGCCGTCTATGTTGTCCCGCTTTGAAACAGGTCAGAGTGAGCTTTCGGTGGAAAAGTTTCTATTTGCCTTGGGAAATATATCTGCCAGTGTAGAGGAAATTCTCTTTCTGGCGAGAGGTTTTCAGTATGATACAGATTCTGAGTTGAGAAAAGAAATCATAGATGTCTTGGATCCAAAGAATATAGCTCC
The DNA here is from genome assembly GCF_013277355.1 of Streptococcus sp. 1343. Lineage (NCBI taxonomy): Bacteria > Bacillati > Bacillota > Bacilli > Lactobacillales > Streptococcaceae > Streptococcus > Streptococcus sp. 1343. Next base: position 2,410 of record NZ_VMMT01000046.1, on the reverse strand, counting down.
TCTTGAGGACTTGTATCGCAAGGAGTATCAAAAGCATGTCCATTCTCAAAACAAACAGAAACATATTTTAAATGCCATTATGATTAAGTCTTATATGAAGAGCATGGATGATACGGTAGAGTTAACGGCAGAGGAAGGGAAAGTCCTTCATGATTATTTGTTTTCTACCGAGATTTGGGGAATCTATGAACTCAATTTATTTTCAGTCAGTTCACAATTTCTATCTGCTTCTCTTTTCACTAGGTATGTTAGAGAGATGGTACGTAATACTTAATGAAAATCAAAAAGCAAACAAGGAAGATAGCCGAAGGCAGTACTGGCGTACGGCAAGGCGACGCTGACAAAGTTTAAAGAGATTTTCGAAGAGTATTAGCCCCAAACTTCATCCGCAATTTCCTGGATGAGGGCAATGGCTGATATCAATGTTAAGGAGCTTAGTTATCATGTTACTGAAAATGATGTAGCGATAACTTTTTAAACAATCGTGTATAAAAAGATTTCAATTTTTAAAACCTTAACTATTAAGCTATTCAAATCTATAATTGAATAAAAAAGCGAACAAAACAAAATTCTGATTACCAGAAAAATAGTTTTGTTCGTTTTTTTATATTTGGGGTCGGAATTTTGTTCCAGCCTCTTTTTATTATTGTTGAAAATAGCCTTGTCCTTTCAAACTTCTAAAAATAGGTTGGCTAAGTAGGGTGATGGTTACTAGTTTTCCAAGGTCAGGGAGTATAAATGGTAGGACACCGACTGTAGTAGCTTGTGCTAGAGGCATACCCGATAAGAGATGTAGTCCCAGGATGCCACCGACAAAAACAAGACTATCTCCTAGTAGATTGGCCAGAAAAATTTTAGGGGGACTGGTTTTGGGATGGGTCAGATAGGCGGTCACTCCGGCATAAAGCAAATCAAACCAGAGGTAGCCTGCACTTGGTCCGACCAGGACATGAAAACCAGCACTTCCCCCAGCAAAGACAGGAAGACCGATTCCACCCAAAAGGAGGTAGAGGCCTACAGATAGAAGAGCTTCACGAGGACGAAAGATAGTAGCAATTAGCCCAATCGCTAAATTTTGCAATGTGAAGGGAACAGGACCAAGGGGAAGGGTAATCTGAGCCAGCACAGCAATCAAGGCAGCCCCGATAGCTGGAAGAACTAAGGTGTATGATTTTTTCAAGATTGTCAACCTCTTTTTGTTTTTATGGTAATTATTATAATGGATTTTGACAGATTGTCAACTTTATTTTTAAACATAGGTAACAAATAGTGTGGCAGTCGAAAGGTATAGTTTAAAACTATATATACCTCAAGAAAAGAGTAATGCGATATAATCGATAAATGCTTGTTTAGGGAATTCTTTGCTGGTATAATAGAAGCATCTATTACAACTGATATAGTTTGAAACTATGTTTCTATCAAGGAGGTTCTGTCATGTCTGATTTATTATCGCTTTATGAAACGTTAAAATCAAAGAAATGGGTCAATCTAAGCCATCGTATTGATGAAAATAGCCCGCATTTCCCAGCTCTTCCAGCCTTGGAAAAGAAGGATTTATTCACTTTGAAGGATGGATTCCATGTGCAACAGTTTTCTGTGGTTGGTCAGTACGGTACCCACATTGATGCTCCGATTCACTTTGTTGAAGGTGGTCGTTGGTTGGAGGAGATTGACCTCAAGGACTTGCTTTTGCCTCTTTTTGTTATCGATAAGTCGGCAGCAGTAGCTGAAAATCCAAACTATATTTTGACGAAGCAAGATATCTTGGACTTTGAAGCGGAACATGGACAAATCCTGCCAGAGTCTTTTGTAGCTTTTCGGACAGACTGGTCCAAACGTTGGCCTGATCAAGATGCTATGCGTAATCTTGATGAAAATGGGGTGCAACAGAGTCCTGGATGGAGCCGAGAAGCCTTAGAATTTTTGATTCATGAACGTCAGGTCAAGGCCGTCGGTCATGAGACTTTTGACACTGATGCAGGCATTCCTGCTGCTGAGCATGGGCTTCTCAATGAATACTATCTCTTGGAGCAGGATATTTATCAGGTAGAAGTATTAGCCAACCTAAATCAAGTGCCTGCTACAAGTGCCCTGATTAGTATCAGTTTCCCTAACTGGAATCAAGCGACTGGTTCGCCTGTTCGTGCTTTAGCAATTTTACCTTAGAAATAGAATTGGAGAAAAAGATGACACATACACACGCACCTTTCCGAGTAGATCATGTTGGTTCCTTCCTTCGTCCAAAAGCGCTTGTTCAAGCGCGTGAAGCCTTCGCAGCTGGTGATATCAGCCCAATTGAGTATGAATATGATTTGAGTGAATAGTAAGTTAAACCCCAATTATTCACCCCTAATCTAAAAACCCTCCAGAATCCTTGCCTTAGCTTAGATCCTGGATGGTTTCTTTTTTC
>NZ_VMMT01000045.1:0-14850 GCF_013277355.1 Streptococcus sp. 1343 | reverse complement strand
CAATCTGCGATTGGAGAATAGGCATTATGAGATTGATACGGTTCTGCTTACAAGGGTGAAAAATTATTGTTTACTGGTCTTAACTGATCGAAGGACTAGGCATCAAATTATCCGATTGATTCCAAATAAAAGTGCTGAGGCGGTCAATCAGGCTTTAAAACTCATCTTAAAACAACATCAAATTCTTTCCATCACGGCAGATAATGGTACAGAATTTAACCGCTTGTCTGATGTATTTTCTGAGGAACATATCTATTATGCGCACCCCTATGCCTCTTGGGAAAGGGGAACTAATGAGAATCACAACAGCCTCATTCGGAGAACGACTCCCAAAGAAGTCGCATTCATCGAAAATTGGATTAATAACTATCCTAAAAAATGCTTGAACTACAAATCACCCAGAGAAGACTTCTTCATGGCTAACTTGAACTTGAAATTTGGCCTCCTTGTCCGATTTGTCTGACTAGTGCAAGCTGGTCGGATTTGTGGTAAAATAGATAAGATATGACAAAAGAATTTCATCATGTAACGGTCTTACTCCACGAAACGATTGATATGCTTGACGTAAAGCCCGACGGTATCTACGTTGATGCGACTTTGGGTGGAGCAGGCCATAGCGAATATTTATTAAGTAAATTAAGTGAAAAAGGCCATCTCTATGCCTTTGACCAGGATCAGAATGCCATTGACAATGCGCAAAAACGTTTGGCACCCTACATTGAGAAGGGAATGGTGACCTTTATCAAGGATAACTTCCGTCATTTACAGGCACGTTTGCGTGAAGCTGGTGTTCAAGAAATTGATGGAATTTGTTATGACTTGGGAGTGTCTAGTCCTCAATTAGACCAGCGTGAGCGTGGTTTTTCTTATAAAAAGGATGCGCCACTGGACATGCGGATGAATCAGGAAGCTAGTCTGACAGCCTATGAAGTGGTGAATCACTATGACTATCATGACTTGGTTCGTATTTTCTTCAAGTATGGAGAGGACAAATTCTCTAAACAGATTGCCCGCAAGATTGAACAAGCGCGTGATCTGAAACCTATCGAGACTACGACTGAATTGGCAGAAATTATCAAGTCGGCCAAGCCTGCCAAGGAACTCAAGAAGAAGGGTCACCCTGCCAAGCAGATTTTCCAAGCTATTCGAATTGAAGTTAACGATGAGCTGGGGGCGGCAGATGAGTCCATCCAGCAGGCTATGGATATGTTGGCTCTGGATGGTAGAATCTCAGTGATTACCTTCCATTCGCTAGAAGACCGCTTGACCAAGCAATTGTTCAAGGAAGCTTCAACAGTTGAAGTTCCAAAAGGCTTGCCTTTCATCCCAGATGATCTCAAGCCCAAGATGGAATTGGTAGCCCGTAAGCCAATTTTGCCAAGTGCAGAAGAATTAGAAGCCAATAACCGCTCGCACTCAGCCAAGTTGCGCGTGGCTAGAAAAATTCACAAGTAAGAGGAAAAATGATGGCAGAAAGAATGGAAAAAACAGGTCAAATACTACAGATGCAACTTAAACGGTTTTCGCGTGTGGAAAAAGCTTTTTACTTTTCCATTGCTGTAACCACTCTTATTGTAGCCATTAGTATTATTTTTATGCAGACCAAGCTCTTGCAAGTGCAGAATGATTTGACAAAAATCAATGCGCAGATAGAGGAAAAGAAGACCGAATTGGACGATGCCAAGCAAGAGGTCAATGAACTATTACGTGCAGAACGTTTGAAAGAAATTGCCAATTCACACGATTTGCAATTAAACAATGAAAATATTCGAATAGCGGAGTAAGATATGAAGTGGACAAAAAAAGTAATCCGTTATGCGACCAAAAATCGGAAATCGCCGGCTGAAAACAGACGCAGAGTTGGAAAAAGTCTGAGTTTATTATCTGTCTTTGTTTTTGCCGTTTTTTTAGTCAATTTTGCGGTCATCATTGGGACGGGCACTCGCTTTGGAACAGATTTAGCGAGGGAAGCTAAGAAGGTTCATCAAACCACCCGTACAGTTCCTGCCAAACGTGGGACTATTTATGACCGAAATGGAGTCCCTATTGCTGAGGATGCGACATCTTATAATGTTTATGCGGTTATTGATGAGAACTATAAGTCAGCAACGGGTAAGATTCTTTACGTAGAAAAAACACAATTTAACAAGGTTGCAGAGGTCTTTCATAAGTATCTGGACATGGAAGAATCTTATGTAAGAGAGCAACTCTCGCAACCTAATCTCAAGCAAGTTTCTTTTGGAGCAAAGGGAAATGGGATTACCTATGCCAATATGATGACTATCAAAAAAGAGTTGGAAACTGCAGAGGTCAAGGGAATTGATTTTACAACCAGTCCCAATCGTAGTTACCCAAACGGACAATTTGCTTCTAGTTTTATCGGATTAGCTCAGCTACATGAAAATGAAGATGGAAGCAAGAGCTTGCTGGGAACCTCTGGAATGGAGAGTTCCTTGAACAGTATTCTTGCAGGGACAGACGGCATTATTACCTATGAAAAGGATCGTCTGGGTAATATTGTACCTGGAACAGAACAAGTTTCCCAACAAACGGTAGATGGCAAGGATGTTTATACAACCATTTCCAGCCCTCTCCAGTCCTTTATGGAAACCCAGATGGATGCTTTTCAAGAGAAGGTAAAAGGAAAGTACATGACAGCGACTTTGGTCAGTGCTAAAACAGGGGAAATTCTGGCAACAACGCAACGACCAACCTTTGATGCCGATACTAAGGAAGGAATCACTAAGGACTTTGTCTGGCGTGATATTCTTTATCAAAGTAACTATGAGCCAGGTTCCACTATGAAAGTGATGATGTTGGCTGCTGCTATTGATAATAATACCTTTCCAGGAGGAGAAGTCTTTAATAGTAGTGAGTTAAAAATTGCAGATGCCACGATTCGAGATTGGGACGTTAATGAAGGATTGACTGGTGGCAGAATGATGACTTTTTCTCAAGGTTTTGCACACTCAAGTAACGTTGGGATGACCCTCCTTGAGCAAAAGATGGGAGATGCTACCTGGCTTGATTATCTTAATCGTTTTAAATTTGGTGTTCCGACCCGTTTCGGTTTGACGGATGAGTATGCTGGTCAGCTTCCTGCGGATAATATTGTCAACATTGCGCAAAGCTCATTTGGACAAGGGATTTCAGTGACCCAGACGCAAATGATTCGTGCCTTTACAGCTATTGCTAATGACGGTGTCATGCTGGAGCCTAAATTTATTAGTGCCATTTATGATCCAAATGATCAAACTGCTCGGAAATCTCAAAAAGAAATTGTGGGAAATCCTGTTTCTAAAGATGCAGCTAGTCTAACTCGGACTAACATGGTTTTGGTAGGGACGGATCCGGTTTATGGAACCATGTATAACCACAGCACAGGCAAGCCAACTGTAACTGTTCCTGGGCAAAATGTAGCCCTCAAGTCTGGTACGGCTCAGATTGCTGACGAGAAAAATGGTGGTTATCTAGTTGGGTTAACCAACTATATTTTCTCGGCTGTATCGATGAATCCGGCTGAAAATCCTGATTTTATCTTGTATGTGACGGTCCAACAACCTGAACATTATTCAGGTATCCAGTTGGGAGAATTTGCCAATCCTATCTTGGAGCGGGCTTCAGCTATGAAAGACTCTCTCAATCTTCAAACAACAGCTAAAGCTTTGGAGCAAGTAAGTCAACAAAGTCCTTATCATATGCCTAGTGTCAAGGATATTTCACCTGGTGATTTAGCAGAAGAATTGCGTCGCAATCTTGTACAACCTATTGTTGTGGGAACAGGAACGAAGATTAAAAACAGTTCTGCTGAAGAAGGGAAGAATCTTGCCCCAAATCAGCAAGTCCTAATCTTATCTGATAAAGCAGAGGAGGTTCCAGATATGTATGGTTGGACAAAGGAGACTGCTGAGACCCTTGCTAAGTGGCTCAATATAGAACTTGAATTTCAAGGTTCGGGCTCTATTGTGCAGAAGCAAGATGTTCGTGCTAACACAGCTATCAAGGACATTAAAAAAATTACATTAACTTTAGGAGACTAATATGTTTATTTCCATCAGTGCTGGAATTGTGACATTTTTACTAACTTTAGTAGGAATTCCGGCCTTTATCCAATTTTATAGAAAGGCGCAAATTACAGGCCAGCAGATGCATGAGGATGTCAAACAGCATCAGGCAAAAGCTGGGACTCCTACAATGGGAGGTTTGGTTTTCTTGATTACTTCTGTTTTGGTTGCTTTCTTTTTCGCCCTATTTAGTAGCCAATTCAGCAATAATGTGGGAATGATTTTGTTCATCTTGGTCTTGTATGGCTTGGTCGGATTTTTAGATGACTTTCTCAAGGTCTTTCGTAAAATCAATGAGGGGCTTAATCCTAAGCAAAAATTAGCTCTTCAGCTTCTAGGTGGAGTTATCTTCTATCTTTTCTATGAGCGCGGTGGCGATATCCTGTCTGTCTTTGGTTATCCAGTTCATTTGGGATTTTTCTATATTTTCTTCGCTCTTTTCTGGCTAGTCGGTTTTTCAAATGCAGTCAACTTGACAGACGGTATTGACGGTCTAGCTAGTATTTCCGTTGTGATTAGTTTGTCTGCCTATGGAGTTATTGCCTATGTGCAAGGTCAGATGGATATTCTTCTAGTGATTCTTGCCATGATTGGTGGTTTGCTCGGTTTCTTCATCTTTAACTATAAGCCTGCCAAGGTCTTTATGGGTGATGTGGGAAGTTTGGCCCTAGGTGGGATGCTGGCAGCTATCTCTATGGCTCTCCACCAAGAATGGACTCTCTTGATTATCGGAATTGTGTATGTTTTTGAAACAACTTCTGTTATGATGCAAGTCAGTTATTTCAAACTGACAGGTGGTAAACGTATTTTCCGTATGACGCCTGTACATCACCATTTTGAGCTTGGGGGATTGTCTGGTAAAGGAAATCCTTGGAGCGAGTGGAAGGTTGACTTCTTCTTTTGGGGAGTGGGGCTTCTAGCAAGTCTTTTGACCCTAGCAATTTTGTATTTGGTATAAGAATAGCACCCTGATGTTTCAGGGTGTTTTTGCTTTTTAAAAAATATTGGTCAATTAAAGTCAAATCTCTTGACCTTTTCTGACTAATGTAGTATATTATGAACGTAAGGTAAATGAAAGCCTTACTAGAACACTTATTTAAAGTAAAATAGAAAGAGGTGGGGTCTATGTTTAATCTAGAAATCTTCAGAAGTAAAGATAGTCTACTCCTGCTTGAAAAAGAAAAACCAGAAATAGTACCTAGAGTAGCGATTTAGCTAGTCTAAATTTTTTAAAACAAAGGTCAAAGATAGTCAATATCAGTATTAACAACTAAGTAAACAAAATGAGGTAAAGAATATGAACAACAATTTTAATAATTTTAACAACATGGATGATTTGTTTAACCAATTGATGGGTGGTATGCGAGGATATAGTTCTGAAAACCGTCGCTACTTGATTAATGGACGTGAAGTGACACCTGAAGAATTTGCTCACTATCGTGCAACCGGTCAATTGCAAGGGAATGTAGAAGCTGATGGACAAATGCCACAACAGGCTTCAGGTATAAAACAAGATGGTGTCCTTGCTAAACTAGGTCGAAACTTGACAGCAGAAGCGCGTGAGGGCAAGTTGGATCCTGTTATCGGACGAAACAAGGAAATTCAAGAAACATCTGAAATTCTTTCACGTCGTACCAAGAACAATCCTGTTTTGGTCGGAGATGCAGGTGTTGGTAAGACAGCAGTTGTCGAAGGCTTAGCGCAAGCCATTGTGAACGGCGATGTCCCAGCTGCTATCAAGAATAAGGAAATTATTTCAATTGACATCTCTGGTCTTGAGGCTGGTACTCAATACCGTGGTAGTTTTGAAGAAAACGTTCAAAACCTAGTCAATGAAGCGAAAGAAGCAGGGAATATTATTCTCTTCTTTGATGAAATTCACCAAATCCTCGGTGCAGGTAGCACTGGTGGAGACAGTGGTTCTAAAGGGCTTGCAGACATTCTTAAGCCAGCTCTCTCTCGTGGAGAATTGACAGTGATTGGGGCAACGACTCAAGATGAATACCGTAACACTATCTTGAAGAATGCAGCTCTTGCTCGTCGGTTCAACGAAGTCAAGGTCAATGCTCCTTCAGCAGAGGATACATATAAAATTCTTCAAGGAATTCGTGATCTCTATCAGCAACACCACAATGTCATCTTGCCAGATGAAGTCTTGAAAGCAGCAGTGGATTATTCTGTACAATACATTCCTCAACGTAGCTTGCCAGATAAGGCTATCGACCTTGTCGATGTAACGGCGGCTCACTTGGCAGCTCAGCATCCAGTAACAGATGTTCATGCTGTTGAACGTGAAATCGAAACGGAAAAAGACAAGCAAGAAAAAGCAGTTGAAGCAGAAGATTTTGAAGCAGCTCTAAACTATAAAACACGCATTGCAGAATTGGAAAAGAAAATCGAAAACCACACAGAAGATATGAAAGTGACTGCAAGTGTCAATGATGTGGCTGAATCTGTGGAACGAATGACAGGTATCCCAGTATCGCAAATGGGAGCTTCAGATATCGAACGTTTGAAAGATATGGCCCATCGCTTGCAAGACAAGGTGATTGGTCAAGATAAGGCCGTAGAAGCTGTAGCTCGTGCTATCCGTCGTAACCGTGCTGGTTTTGATGAAGGAAATCGCCCAATCGGCAGCTTCCTCTTTGTAGGGTCTACTGGGGTTGGTAAGACAGAGCTTGCTAAGCAATTGGCACTCGATATGTTTGGAACCCAGGATGCGATTATCCGTTTGGATATGTCTGAATACAGTGACCGTACAGCTGTTTCTAAGCTAATTGGTACAACAGCAGGCTATGTGGGTTATGATGACAATAGCAATACCTTAACAGAACGTGTTCGTCGCAATCCATACTCTATCATTCTCTTGGATGAAATTGAAAAGGCTGACCCTCAAGTTATTACCCTTCTCCTCCAAGTTCTAGATGATGGTCGTTTGACAGATGGTCAAGGAAATACAGTAAACTTCAAGAACACTGTCATTATTGCGACCTCAAATGCTGGATTTGGCTATGAAGCCAACTTGACAGAAGATGCGGATAAACCAGAATTGATGGATCGTTTGAAACCTTACTTCCGTCCAGAATTCCTTAACCGTTTCAATGCTGTCATCGAATTCTCACACTTGAGCAAAGAAGATCTTTCTAAGATTGTAGACCTTATGTTGGTTGAAGTTAACAAGACGCTTTCTAAGAAAGACATTGACTTGGCAGTGAGCGAAGCTGCTAAAGAATACATGACTGAGGAAGGCTACGATGAAGTCATGGGTGTTCGTCCACTCCGTCGTGTGGTTGAACAACAAATCCGTGACAAAGTCACAGACTTCCACTTGGATAACCTTGATGCTAAACACCTAGAAGCTGACATGGAAGATGGTGTTTTGGTCATTCGTGAAAAAGCCTAAGACAGAATTTTGAGCATAAAAAAGAAGGAGCCAGCTGAAAAACTGGTTCCTTTTTGTGTTTAAATTACATGACGCTCAAAGGCATCATCTGAAATCCCTTGTTCTAGGATGAGTTTTGCCCATTCTTTAGCAGAGAAGAGGCTGTGATCCTTGTAGTTTCCGCAAGATTCGATGGTTGTTCCAGGGACGTCTTCCCAAGTAGTAGTTTCAGCGATTTCCTTGAGCGAATCCTTGATAACAGCTGCGATTTCAGCACTGGTGTGACGCCCCCACATAATCATGTGGAAACCTGTGCGGCAACCAAATGGTGAACAGTCAATCATACCGTTAATGCGGGTACGGATGAGTTTAGCCAAGAGGTGCTCGATAGTGTGAAGGCCAGCGGTAGGGATAGAGTCTTCGTTTGGTTGCACTAAGCGAATGTCATAATTGGAGATGATGTCTCCTTTGGGTCCTGTTTCTTCCCCGATCAAGCGAACATAGGGTGCTTTAACAATAGTGTGGTCAAGTTCAAAACTTTCAACAATAACTTCTTTTGACATGGTCAATCCTTTCAGTTTTATTCTTTCATTATAACATAAAGCTGGCTCCTGAGACAGAGAGAAAACCTCTCCGAGGCTGGAGAGGTTGAAATCGTTACTTACGATACAAGCGGTCGTATTGGTAGTAAGGGTCAAAGGTTACGTTGATACCCAGTTTACGAAGGACATTCTTGTCTTCATCAGTCAAGATGATGGTTGAGTGGGCTTCGCTTCCTTTGAGGTTGCCAAGTTCTTCCATAGCACGAGCAGCATCAGGATTTTCTGTAGCTGTGATGGCAAGAGCAATCAGGATTTCATTTGAATGAAGGCGTGGATTGCGGCTACCGAGATGATCGATTTTAAGACCTTGGATTGGCTTAACAACTTCAGGTTCGATTAGTTTTACTTCTTTAGCGATGTCAGCTGATTTCTTGATGGCGTTGATAAGAGCAGCGGCTGTAGGACCAAAGAGTTCTGAGTTCTTACCTGTGACGATTTCTCCGCTTGGCAATTCAAGGGCTAGGGCTGGTCCGCCAGTTTCTTCTGCTTTTTGACGCGCAACGACAGCAACCTTACGGTCTGCTGGTGTGATACCAAGGTCGTTCATGAGTAACTCGATTTTCTTGACAGCAGATTCGCCAACTTTTTCGGCTTTAAAATCAAGAACAGTTTGATAGTAGCGACGGATGATTTCTTGTTTAGAGGCTTCAATAGCCGCTTCATCATCTGTAATAGCAAAACCAACCATGTTGACACCCATGTCTGTCGGAGAAGCGTATGGAGATTTACCAAGAATACGTTCCAACATGCGCTTGAGCACTGGGAAAATTTCAATATCACGGTTGTAGTTGACAGTGGTCTCTCCGTAAGTTTGGAGATGGAAGGGGTCGATCATGTTGACATCATCAAGGTCAGCTGTGGCAGCCTCGTAGGCCAAATTGACTGGGTGATGAAGGGGAAGATTCCAAACTGGGAAGGTTTCAAACTTAGCGTAGCCAGACTTGATACCATTGATTTGGTCGTGGTACATATTGGACATACAGGTTGCCAATTTTCCAGAACCTGGTCCAGGAGCGGTTACAACGATCAAGTTACGACTAGTTTTGATGTAGTCGTTTTTCCCCATGCCTTCTGGAGAAATAATGTGGTCCATATCAGTCGGATATCCTTTGATTGGATAATGAAGATAAGAATCAATTCCGTTTTTCTCAAGTTGGTTGCGGAAGGTATCTGCAGCTGGTTGGCCAGCGTACTGTGTGATGACAACGGAGCCAACAAAAATTCCCAATTCATTGAATTTATCAATCAAACGAAGAACTTCTTGGTCATAAGAAATGCCCAAGTCGCCACGTGCTTTGGAATGCTCGATATTACTTGCATTAATAGCAATCACGACCTCAACCTGCTCTTTCAATTCTTGCAAGAGCTTGATTTTATTGTCAGGCTCATAACCAGGAAGGACACGAGCAGCGTGGAAGTCTTCTAACATTTTGCCACCAAACTCCAAGTAGAGTTTACCGTCAAATTGATTAATGCGCTCCAAAATGTGGTCGCGCTGTAGATTCAAATATTGTTCAGAACTAAAAGCTTGTTTTTTCATTTTTTTACCTCTGACCTCTATTATAATAAAAAATTGGAAGTTAGGAAACTATGGAGTTAAAAAAGGAATCAAAAAGATTAGGCGAAGGCTTGCACAAAAATTCAAAAAGCGCTATCATAGATTGTAGATTATTAAAATAATGAGGTAAGAAGATGCAAGAAAAATGGTGGCACAATGCCGTAGTCTATCAAGTTTATCCAAAGAGTTTCATGGACAGCAACGGAGATGGAATTGGCGATTTGCCAGGAATTACCAGTAAGTTAGACTATCTAGCCAAGCTAGGGATTACAGCGATTTGGCTTTCTCCCGTTTATGACAGCCCTATGGATGATAATGGCTACGATATTGCTGATTATCAAGCGATTGCAACGATTTTTGGAACCATGGAGGATATGGATCAACTGATTGCGGAAGCTAAGAAGCGTGATATTCGTATCATCATGGACTTGGTGGTCAATCATACCTCGGATGAACATGCTTGGTTTGTAGAGGCCTGTGAAAATCCTAATAGCCCTGAGCGAGACTACTATATCTGGCGCGATGAACCCAATGACCTAGATTCTATCTTTAGTGGGTCTGCTTGGGAATACGATGAAAAGTCAGGTCAATACTATCTCCACTTTTTCAGTAAGAAACAGCCGGATCTCAACTGGGAAAATGAAAAACTTCGCCAGAAAATTTATGATATGATGGACTTCTGGATTGATAAAGGTATTGGTGGTTTCCGTATGGATGTTATTGACATGATTGGCAAAATTCCTGACGAGAAGGTAGTCAATAATGGTCCTATGCTTCATCCCTATCTCAAGGAAATGAATCAGGCGACCTTTGGAGATAAGGATCTCTTGACAGTAGGGGAGACTTGGGGAGCAACGCCAGAGATTGCCAAGCTCTACTCTGATCCAAAGGGGCAAGAATTGTCTATGGTCTTCCAGTTTGAACATATCGGTCTTCAGTATCAGGAAGGTCAGCCTAAATGGCACTATCAAAAAGAGCTGAATATCGCTAAGTTAAAAGAAATCTTCAACAAATGGCAGACAGAGTTAGGAGTTGAGGACGGCTGGAATTCCCTCTTCTGGAACAACCATGACCTCCCTCGTATTGTCTCAATCTGGGGAAATGACCAAGAATACCGCGAAAAATCTGCCAAAGCCTTTGCAATCTTACTTCATCTCATGAGAGGAACTCCTTATATCTACCAAGGTGAGGAGATTGGGATGACCAACTATCCGTTTGAAACACTGGATCAAGTAGAAGATATTGAATCTCTCAACTATGCGCGTGAGGCTCTTGAAAAAGGTGTTTCGCTGGAAGAAATTATGGACAGTATCCGTGTCATTGGACGTGACAACGCCCGTACCCCTATGCAATGGGACGAGAGCAAAAACGCTGGTTTCTCAACAGGTCAACCTTGGTTGGCGGTTAATCCAAATTACGAGATGATCAATGTCCAAGAAGCGCTGGCAAGTTCAGATTCTATTTTCTATACCTATCAGAAACTGGTCCAAATTCGCAAGGAGAATAGCTGGCTAATTCGAGCTGACTTTGAATTGCTTGACACGGCTGACAAGGTCTTTGCCTATATCCGTAAAGATGGCGACCGTCGTTTCCTAGTTGTGGCTAACTTGTCCAATGAAGAGCAAGACTTGGCAGTAGAAGGAAACGTCAAATCGGTCTTGATTGAAAACACCCTAGCTCAAGAAGTCTTTGAAAAACAAATCTTAGCTCCATGGGATGCTTTTTGTGTGGAATTACTATAAATATTTTTTACAGAAAAATTTAAAAATGAAATCGCATAAAAACAAGGGAGGGCTGTATGAAAAGGCATAAATCCTTTGTTTTTTATAACCAAGGTTTATAAACTTTCATTCTCGAAATTCAATTAACTTTACAAATTTCCACTATTTTGGTAAAACAAACCTATGTTACAAAAACTAACATAAAGTAGAAGGGAGATGAATACAAAAAAGAGTGTCCTTAGTGCAGGCCTGACTTTTGCATTTGCCTTGCTTTTAGCTGCTTGCGGACAATCAGGTTCAGATACAAAAACTTACTCATCAACCTTTAGTGGAAATCCAACTGCATTTAACTACTTGTTAGACTACTACGCTGATAATACAGCCATCATTACCAACCTAGTTGATGGTTTGCTTGAAAATGACAATTACGGAAATCTAGTTCCGTCTTTAGCAGAGGACTGGTCTGTTTCAAGCGGCGGTCTGACTTATACTTACAAATTGAGAAAAGTGCCAAATGGTTCACGGCTGACGGTGAAGAGTACGCCCCAGTTAAGGCACAAGATTTTGTGACAGGTATCAAGTACGCAGTGGATAATAAATCACAGGCCATTGACTTGATTCAAAACTCGATTAAGGGCTTGACTGATTATTTTACAGGAGCGGATTCTGACTTTTCTAAGGTTGGGGTGAAGGCCATTGACGACCAGACTGTTGAGTATACTTTGTCACGGCCAGAACCTTACTGGAACTCAAAAACAACCAACAGTATTCTTTTCCCAGTAAACGAAGAGTTTTTAAACTCAAAAGGGAAAGATTTTGGTACCCTATCTCCAGATAGTATTCTCTACAGCGGACCTTATTTGTTAAAAGATTTCACATCAAAATCATCAATCGAGTATGTGAAAAATCCGCATTACTATGATCATGACAAAGTATCAATACACCCTAGTACCTCCTACATTTGTCCAAGTTGGAGACAAGACCTTTGGAGAAGTAGTCGCTTCTAAATTGGTCAACTACGGAACAGAATGGTCAGGTATTAACCTGGCAGATGCTCAGGATGCCTATTTCAACAAAGAAAAAGCCCAAGCAAAATTTGCGGAAGCTAAAAAAAATTGGCAAGTCAAGGTGTGACTTTCCCAATTCACTTGGATGTTGCAGTTGATCAGACAAGTAAAAATGCTGTGACAGGCATGAACTCAGTTAAGTAGACCCTTGAGTCGGTTTTGGGGGCTGATAACATCGTCATTGATGTTCAGCAACTTTCAACAGATGATTTTAATAATGTAGCCTTCTTAGCACCGACAGCAGCTGATAGAGACTATGATTTGAACTTTGATGGCTGGGTAGGTGACTATCAAGATCCATCAACTTATCTCAATCCTTTCAATGCAGAGGATGGATTCTACCTTAAGATTTTTGGACTAGATGCCAAGGAAGATAAGGAAAAAATCACTAGCCTAGGTCTGGATACCTATACTAATATACTTAAAGATGCAGATAGTGAAAATAAAGATGTAGCCAAACGTTACGAAAAATATGCTGAAGCACAGGCTTGGATGATTGATAATTCTCTGATTATGTCAGCTATGTCAAGTGGTGGAACATCATCTGTAACCAAAGTAACGCCATTTACAAGAGGCTATTCATTGGCTGGTATTAAGGGTGATGGCAATAACTACAAGTACATGAAACTGCAAAAGACACTGTGACGACTAAACAGTTTGAAGAAGCTAAGACCAAATGGGATCAAGAAAGCAAAAAAGCAATCGAAAAAGCCCAAAAAGAAGCAGAAAAACATGTTAAATAGTTAGAAATAGCCTTTTCAAGGAAAATCATAAAGACAAACATCAGTTTTGGTGCTTGTCTTTTTAAATCACTCGGATATTGAAAACTGAGAAATGATTTGTTTTGTGCTAAAATAGATTGAAACGAATACTCAATAAAAATTAAAGAGTAACTGAGAAGTTAGCTCAAAGTACTGTTTTGAGGTTGCAGATGGACGCTGACGTGGTTTGAAGAGATTTTCGAAGAGTATAAGATTCTCTCTTTTGCTATAGTTAAGGAGATGAGAGGTAAATGATAAGGGAGAGACTATGTACGACTATCTAATCGTTGGTGCTGGTTTGTCGGGAGCAATTTTTGCTTATGAAGCAACCAAGCGTGGAAAAAAAGTAAAAGTTATTGATAAACGTGACCACATTGGTGGAAATATCTACTGTGAGAATGTAGAAGGGGTTAATGTTCATAAATATGGTGCCCATATCTTTCATACTTCTAATAAAAAAGTTTGGGATTATGTGAATCAATTTGCTGAATTTAACAACTATATCAACTCGCCTCTAGCTAATTACAAGGGTAGCCTTTATAATCTACCTTTCAATATGAATACTTTCTATGCTATGTGGGGGACAAAAACTCCTCAAGAAGTGAAAGATAAGATTGCTGAGCAAACGGCTCACATGAAGGACGTTGAACCTAAAAACTTAGAGGAACAGGCTATCAAGTTGATCGGTCCAGATATTTATGAAAAATTGATTAAAGGATATACTGAAAAGCAATGGGGACGTTCTGCGACTGACCTTCCACCGTTTATTATTAAACGTCTACCAGTTCGTTTGACTTTTGATAATAACTACTTCAATGACCGTTACCAGGGTATTCCAATTGGTGGTTACAACGTTATCATTGAAAATATGCTCAAGGATGTGGAAGTAGAACTTGGTCTTGACTTTTTTGCCAATCGTCAAGAATTAGAAGCTTCTGCTGAAAAAGTTGTCTTTACAGGGATGATTGACCAATACTTTGATTATAAACATGGTGAGTTAGAATACCGTAGTCTTCGTTTTGAGCATGAAGTTTTTGATGAAGAAAACTATCAAGGAAATGCTGTTGTCAACTATACAGAACGAGAAATTCCTTATACTCGCATTATTGAGCATAAACATTTTGAGTACGGAGCACAAGCTAAAACGGTCATTACTCGTGAATACCCAGCAGATTGGAAAGGTGGAGATGAGCCTTATTATCCAATCAATGACGAGAGAAACAATGCCCTATTTGCTAACTATCAAGAAGAAGCAGCACAGAATGATAAGGTCATTTTCTGTGGACGTTTGGCTGATTATAAATACTACGACATGCATGTAGTCATTGAACGGGCCTTGGAAGTGGTCGAGGAAGAGTTGGGACAATAATGCAAGGATTCCGTTATTTTAGAATCTTTGCTACTTAAGATTTTTATACTAAACTAAAATAAAAAAGCATCATATAATAGTAATATGAAATCAACTAAAGAAGAAATCCAAGCTATCAAAACACTTTTAAAAGACTCTAGTACAGCTAAATATCATAAACGCCTTCAAATCGTTCTATTTCGTCTGATGGGCAAATCTTATAAAGAGATTATAGAGCTTTTAGGCTGTAATCAAACAACGATTTGGCCAACTGTAAAAAAATATGAGGAGTTCGGACTCGATTCTCTCCTTCAAGAAACACGTGGTTGTCGTAACCATGCATATAT
>NZ_VMMT01000044.1:0-8254 GCF_013277355.1 Streptococcus sp. 1343 | reverse complement strand
CTATCTTGAAAAAGAAAGTAACAGATTTATTAAGGGAAGTCCCAACTATTTTTGAATGTTTGGAACGCTTTTTAAAAACTAAATGACTATAAAACTTTTTTCCCAGATTTTTGTTTACTACTAAAGTTCACAATGGGTCTAATTTTTAAAATACTCTTGTTTAATTTTTGTAAGCAGATTGTTAGTAAAAGAGAATAACCCTGCTAAATTTCTGATCTACTTTATTCTATAGTAAAATGAAATAAAAATAGGACAAATCAATCAGGACAATCAAATCAATTTCTAGTAATGTTTTAGAAGTCCAGATGTACTATTCTAGTTTCAATCTACTATATATTATTCACTGACTAAAAAAGAAAACCTACCTTCTCAGTAGATTTTCTCTGTTTAAAATTTATTTCCAAGCGCCACTGGCATCTACATAGTAACCATCAGGTGTATAGGTGTTGTGAAGCATCTTACCAGTTGAAGCAAGGTAGTACCAAGATCCACTATCTTTTACCCATCCTGTTACCATAGAACCTGAGTTGTTTAGATAATACCAAGATCCACTATCTTTGATCCAACCTGTCGCCATAGAACCTGAGTCCTTTAGGTAATACCAAGAGTTATTATCATATAGCCAATTGCTAGCAATCATAGCTCCTGATGATTTAAAGGCATACCAGTTGCCACCCTGATAGAGCCAAGTTTGATTGAACATGACTCCTTTATCATTCATAAAGTACCAAGTTCCCTTGTCCTTAACCCAAGCATTTTTAACTAATTGACCTTGTTTTTGATAGTACCACTTTTCACTGTAATTCTTTTTTAGCCAGCTTTCTGCTTTTAGAATCGGATAAAGTATTTTGAAGGCTCCTCCCCCTCTGTAGGAATGACTGATAACTCCTGGTTTTTGAAGTTTCAATTCTACATAGTCGTCTTCCCAAGCAAACACTTTTTGACCATTGAGAGTCTCTGGTAAGGTAGCAGTGTAGGTCTTAGTTTGATAGTCCCATTTTGCATCAAGGTAGGTGTGTTGATCATTTGATTCGTCAATACGGAAGTAACCACTCTTTCCGCCATCATTATATACATCATCTACTACTTTAGTGGACCAGGTCTTTACTTCATTTCCGCTCTTGGCTTCTACCTTGATATCTCCTCTATAGCCATAAGGTACATAGAAATTCAGGTAACGCCCCTCTGTACCGACCATAGATTTGTCCTTTTCTTGACCTAGGAAATTGATAGTCTGATCTTGACCATTGAGACTAACCGTCCACTCGATTTTCTCAGTTTTTGGCAAATCCAAGACTTTGATATCCACTTCATGGCCATTGTTAAATCGAAGAATTTTGCCATCTTGATACTTAACCCCACCCTTAATAACCCATTCTTCTTCCAACTCAAAGGCTTGACCTGAATGAGGGAAAGCTAATAAAGCTAGACCTGCTAGAGATAAACCAAATAGTGTGATTTTTTTTGATACTTTCATTTTCTTAACTCCTTATTTTTGGAATAAAACAAATTGACTGTTTTTAGGATAAACTGATACATGTTGCTCTTCGTGAATTTGTGATGCAGCTTCAAGGACTAGAGGATAAGAGTATTGATACAGTTCCTCTAAAGTAATTTTTCCGTTAGTATTGGTGTCTGCCATAGGCGAAATCATTCTATTTTGAAGTGAATCCCAACCTGTACCCATTGCCCAGTATCTGGTGGCAAGACTACCTACTCCGACTACACTATACGATTCTTCGCCTTTCCAAGAGGCACATAGTACGAGGAATTTAGAATCAAGCATTTCACCATTCTTGCTTGCTACATCTCCTGTTGAAAATCCTGCCAAAAATGCTTGTTCATCAAATTTTTCTTCAGACTTGGAGGCAACCTTTTTGTCTGACTTACCTACATCTATAATTGTTCCTGAATAGCAACAATCCAGCATAACCACAAACTTACCTTTATATTGTTTCAGTATAGATGCCAATTCCCAGCCTGAAAATGTCTGACCATCGCTACCAAGATAGATTCTTCCGTCTCTTCCTCCATGACAAGTAAGGTAAAGATAGTTCACATCGCTTTCGATAGAAGATTTGAAAAGCTCTTGCGTTTTTGCAATAATCTCGGACTTAGTTTTATCTGGGAAACGAACAACTTTACTAAAGTTTTGGTTACCAAAAACCTTTTCCATAGCATTAACGTCTTCGATAGGTACTGCTCTCGTTGATGTTTCACCAAGAACTAAAGCACGGCGATTAATCGTTTGTCTTGCTCCACTACTAGCAAAGAAATAAGTATCATCTCCAATATTGTGCCAACCTGTCTGCATAGCACCGCTGGCAGCCAAATAATATTGTTTTCCTTCGATAGTCTGTAGGCCAGTTTGCATGACACCGCTAGTATTTAAATAGTACCAACTACCAGAAATCAAACACCATCCTGTTTTCATAGCACCACTAGTATCTAGATAATACCAATTTCCATATTCATTAAACCAACCTGTTTTCATCCAACCTTCACTATCAAAATAGTACCAGGTTTCATTGATCTTTTCCCACCCGTTTTTAGTGTAAGAACCGTCAGAGTGTTTATACCACCAACGGCTATTCGATTGAATCCAACTGCCATTAGAGTGACTATAAGACTTGGGAGAGATAGATTCTTGAGCAGAAACTGGACTATTTACTGGTAGTGTTGCCACTAGGCTCAGTAAAGCAACTGATGACAATAAAATTTTTTTCATAATCATATTGTCCTTTCTGTTTTATTTTTGTATAATCATATCACAAATAAAAAAACAGGTTTTATTTTTTGCAGAAATGGAAGAGGAATACTATGGAAAATTTTGGAGCAGTTTTAAAGGATATCCGTATTTCAAAAAATTTTCGTCTTAAAGATTTGGCTTGTGATAAGATTAGTGAGTCAACTATTTCTCGTTTCGAAAATGGGATTACAAAATTATCTATTGATCATTTTTACATATTGTTAAATCGCCTGGGGATATCATTTTCGGAATTTGAAGAATTAGTTCATTGCTATTATTCCAAAAAAGAATGCTTTTTTGAAGAATTAGAACATGCTGTAAACTCTTCAGATATCATTTTGTTACAAGAACTAATAAAGAAAATAGAGCTAAAACAAAAGCAGGAAAGAAGTTTATGCAATTTTCACATAAAATTGATTGCTGAACAACAGATTAATCGCCTTGTAAATCTTCCTTATAATACATCTAAATGCAATGAGATAATAAAGTATTTGCTTTCGGTAGATACTTGGATGGAGTATGAACTGAAAATTTTTTATAATTCGGTGTTTTTTATGAACACTAAAACCATAAGCTTATTATATAGAGCGGTAATCAAGAAAACACGACATTTTTTAAAAACAAATATGGGAACACATAGAGTAATTCCTTTATATTTATTTAATTTAGAATTATTATTAAAAAATAATTTGTTAAATAACGCTCAATTTTTTATAGATGATTTAGAAAATTTACTGACCAGACAAGGATATTATTTTGAAAAGAATTATTTACTCTTCCTAAAAGGTATTTATCTTATAAAAACTAATCAAATAGAGTTAGGTAAAAAAGAATGTTCTAAAGCTATGAGAATATTTAAGGAATATAATGATAGTGATACAATAAATGAATTAAACCAGAAATTTAAGCTAGATCTAACAATTTAATTGTTAAATGATATTGTTTAGAGATATAATTCCTAAAAAATTAGACAAATAATTTATCTATAAGATTTGGTTCTGTATTACACTGAGCTAAGTCTTTCTTAGTTTTAATACATTTGTTATTATATAGGCTTTTATTGATTATTTCTTGTTTTAATTCAGGGGAATAGTAACGATTCTTCCCATTTTTAACACTCTCTATTCCATAACGATCAATTCATCTTGTCACATACCTTAGCCCGAAACATCTACACAAAATCTTTTTGAAAGCTGATTAAAGATTTGTACTTGCTTTCTAAGTTCATAGATCTGAACCTTAACCTCATTTGTCAATCCCATAATAAAAATAAGGACATTCCAATTGAACTGCACCCCAAAAGTTAGACAGAAAAAATCTAACTTTTGGGGTGCAGTTCATATATAGGCGCTATTTTTTCTTGAACAAGCGGATGTAGTCCTGTTTGCTATGAATAATATCTGATACAAAGACAGCTTTTCTGTCCTCTAAAATATGATAGAATGCTAGGTAATCTCCTAAAATGATGCATCGAGTTTTGTGGGGTGGGTATATAATCCCTCCTACTCTTTCGTCAGCATCAAATCCTGCTTCTGGGAAGACTTCAAGACGCTCCAAACCATAAAGAACATTCTTAACTGTGTTTGCTCCTGCCTGTTCTGAAAAGTAGTTAGCTGAGATATAATCTTTAATACCTCTTAGCTGTTCTTGTACCGTTTCGGAGATAATGATGCTATATGCCTTCTCGTTAAATTCCAAGGTTAGCCCTCACTTCATCAAGACTGTAAGTTCTTCCATGTTCTAAATCCTCAAAGCTACGAGCAATTTCAGCACGCAACCCTGATAGAAGTTCTTCTCTTTCTTTATCTACTTGAGTTTCAAATGGCAAGGCTTTATTTTCTACAATATGTTCTAAAAACAAGTTAAAACTGGCTGTCATATCAAGATTTTGCGCTGTGATAATAGCTTTAGCTTTCTCTAACAAGTCTCTGTTAGTCTTAAAATTTACCTGTGTGTTTTTTTCTAAAACATTCATGGTAGCACCTCCTTTAGACTATTATATCACTTTGAACTATACAGGTCTAGTTACGTATAGACGATTATAGCTGGATACTAAGAGAAATCAAAAAGCACTAGGGGAAAACGCCCCAAAGTGCTTAATTTCAAGGCTTTACAGCCTATCTTATTTAATAAAATATTACAACATTTTGTTGTAGAATTCAACGACAAGTGCTTCGTTGATTTCTGGGTTGATTTCGTCACGTTCTGGCAAGCGAGTCAATGAACCTTCCAATTTTTCAGCGTCGAATGATACGAATGCTGGACGTCCAAGAGTAGCTTCTACTGCTTCAAGGATTGCCGGAACTTTCAATGATTTTTCACGAACTGAGATCACTTGACCTGGAGTTACGCGGTATGATGGGATATCAACGCGTTTTCCGTCAACAAGGATGTGACCGTGGTTTACGAACTGACGAGCTTGACGACGAGTAGTCGCAAGACCAAGACGGTAAACAACGTTATCTAAACGACGTTCCAAAAGAAGCATGAAGTTGAAACCTAGGATTCCGCCTTTGATTTTTGTAGCTTGTACGAACAAGTTACGGAATTGTTTTTCACCTACACCGTAAGTGAAACGAAGTTTTTGTTTTTCAGCCAATTGCAAACCGTATTCTGACAATTTAGAACGGTTGTTTGGTCCGTGTTGTCCTGGTACGTAGTTACGACGTGCCAATTCTTTACCTGTACCTGTAAGTGAAAGGCCAAGGCGACGAGATTGTTTCCAAGATGGTCCTGTATAACGTGACATGTGAATGTCCTCCTGATATAAATAATATTTCGGTGGAAATAGTCACTTAGAAAGCCCTGATTCGTGCAGATGCCCTTCGCCTAAACAGCCAAGGTTACTTATTATAAGACACCTGTTGACGAGCTTCATGCTTTCCTGCTGATATTTCACACAAAATCTATTTTACCATGAATAGCTGGATTTGTAAAGGGGTTTTAGGCTTTATTTTCACTACCAGAGAGATTGAGAAGGAGGGTAAAGGTGCTTCCGAGGCCGTACTGGCTGCTGACTGTGATTTCACCACCCAATTGATGGGCTAATTCACGCGCAATCGCAAGACCTAAGCCATGACCACCTGTTTTCATATTACGCGAAGTCTCTACACGATAAAGACGTTTGAAAATATTCTCCAAATCCTCTGGGGCAATCCCCTGTCCCTCATCGGTCACACTGATTGAAAGCTGGTTATTTTCCAGCTTAGCCACCACTTCCAGCTTGGTTCCTGGAGCTGAGTATTTAAAAGCGTTATTGACCAGATTCACCAAGATACGAGAAAGTTTGGCATAATCTCCTTCAATCCGGGCAGACTCTGGGATTACCTGCAAGTGGACATCTCTTCTCTCCTGCTCAATCAAGAACTGAAATTCACTCATGCACTCAATCAAGAGCTGGTCCAGAAAAATACTGTCCTTGCTGGTCGTTTCCATCTGATTTCTAGCTGTATTTAGAGTCAAAAAATTCAACTCTTCAACCAGTTTATTGAGTCTTTCCGTCTGACGCCCAATGGTTGCTAGATAATGAGCTTGCTCCGACTCCTTGATAACCCCATCCAAAATCCCTTCTACCGTCGCTTGGATCGAAGTGATAGGAGTCTTAATATCATGCGAAAGTTGAGCAATCATCAAGCCCTTTTCTCGTTCGCTTTCTTCCAAGGAATCAAAGCTGGCCTGCAAATCATGGGACATTTCATTAAAAGCTTGCCCTAATTGTTGAAATTCTAAAGGACCTTGAACCTCCAAATTTGAAGGAAAATCCTTGTCCGCTACCCGCTTGGCATGCTCCTTGAGTTTGCCCAACGATGTAAAGACCGGCGATAGGAGAAAGAGACTAATCCCAGCACCGACAAGGCTGGCAACGATGGTCATCCCAAGCAAAAAGTAAATCTCGCTTTTCTCAATCAGCATTTTTTGAACAGCCCAAAAAACAACCAAAATGGTTAAGAGGGTTGAAATAATATATCCAACCAAAATATAACTTTTTAGTTTCATGTTTGTCCTCTCGGTTTCTCTATCTTATATCCCAAGCCCCAAACTGTCTTAATAGTGGGCGTTTGGTCACTACTATATTTTGCCAACTCCTGTCGAAGAGCATGGATATGCACATTCAAGGTATTGGTATCATCCATATAGTCTTCTTGCCAGACCTTTTCATAGAGGTCTGTCTTGGAGAAAACTCTCTCTGGATTGCTAGCTAAAATCCACAGCAATTCAAATGATTTAACAGTCAAATCCAGCATTTCTTCTCCTATTTGAACTTCATGACTACTATGATTCATTTTTAGATTGCCAAGGGAAATCAGCTCTGTTTCGCCCCCACGATGAAGGCGACGCAAAATATTATGGACCCGCAAAACCAGCTCACGAGGGCTAAAGGGCTTAGCAATAAAATCATCTGCTCCCAAGCTCAGGCCATAAATCTTGTCCTGTTCACTGGTCTTAGCAGTAATAAATAGGAAAGGCTGCTCTGGTGATAAGTATTGAACCTCACTGATTAAATCATAACCATCCATCCGAGGCATCATGACGTCTGTGATAATCAAATCAATCGGTTTTTTCTTGAACAGCTCTAACGCTTCCAGTCCATCATGGGCTACCAAGACCTGATAACCTGCCTGAATTAAGTATCTCTGATGAATATCTGTGATTTCTACCTCGTCGTCAACGAGTAAAATTGTCTTTCCCATCTGTCTCTCCTTTGATAAAAACAGTGCTATACTGCTTTAAGTATAACACTATTTTTATTGTTTTACGATGATTTTAATCTGCTATTGAAAGAAAGTCCTGATAGCTGATTGAGTTGGTAAACTAGCCTTAGTCAGCCCACTATCCATCATTTATTTCCTTAGCTGATTAGTTTTCTTCTTTTTTGTTTTTCAAACCTAGACCACCGAGTAAACCTGCAAGTGCAAGCCCAAGGAAACCAATACTTGCCATTGATGTTTGAGCTTCACCAGTATTTGGTAGCATAGCTTTATCATCTGACATCATCTTGTCTGACATCATCGTATCAGACATCTTATTAGCAGAAGCAGCCATGTTTTCACCTGCCATCGTATTGGTAGAGCTTGTCATGGTGTCAGCAGGCATGCTATCTGTAGTACTTGGAGCTGGAGTCTCAGTCTTCATACCTGATTTTTCCATTTGGTCATTTGCTGGAATTGCTTTATCAGTCTCTTTGGCTGGTGCCATCATGTCCTTATGGTCAGTAGACATTTGATGAGTCGCACCTGTAGCATGACTGTGATTCATCGGAGTCACTCTAGAACCAGAGTTAGAAGGTGAGAAAGAACCACTTGCTGTGTCTGATGTTTCTTTAACATTTATGTTAATAGTAACTTGTTTAGTTGCTACGACATTTGTCAAATCTGCTTTACCATCTTTGTTACCATAGACATTGACTGTAGCGCTGTAGGTTTTAGTGCCGTTTGCTCGGAACTGGTCGATGAGTTCTTGTTTTTCTTTGCCAGCCACGTTTCCGTCCAAGGCTACTTGATAGAA
>NZ_VMMT01000043.1:0-6682 GCF_013277355.1 Streptococcus sp. 1343 | reverse complement strand
ATTTTTTGAACCTCCTTTCCATTGAAATTTTGACTAAAACGGTGAGAGGTCCTAGTCAAGAGTATTATAGCAATTTAGGAGGATTACATCAGTCTTGAGGCTGATATAGGAGGTTGAATGGAAGATAAAATTATCGAACTTGCTGATTACTTCATCAGTGAATCTACAACGTACAGAGAAGCTAAAATAGCGTGTGAGAAGCTATTTAGACAAGTCAGCCATGAGATAGAACTCAGAGCGCTGGAAAGTAAAACAGTTTGACAACAACGCAAAAAAGCACCTGACGAAGTCAGGCGCATACTAAAACAATTTAAACCATTATATCACAAAAATGCTTGCCCGCATAGTTGAGAGGATGTAGAAAATGGAAGGTATAACGTTACAATTACGATTAGACGGCGAAAGTGCTGAATTGTTCACAAATCAATTATTGGCTTTTGCTGAAAAGCAGGTCAAGGAGCAATTAGAGAATGATCGCATGCCAATCAATCAACAGGCTTTGATGAAGAAGTTCGGCTTTACTCATGGCTATATTAAAAAGTTAGAACGTAAAGGATTAAGATTTCGTAAGCAAGGGAAAGATATTATGTATGATATCAATGATGTTTATGAAATTTTGGAATTAGAAAAAGAAGTACGAAAATTAAGAGCATAAGGAGATTAAAAAATGTTTGAACCACCGATTTTAGACCAGCTTATGGGTGTTGGAGCTTTGCTGATTGGATTTGCAGGGCTTTGCCGTCATATCAAATTGCAAGAGGAGCGTAAGGAAAAAGAAAGACGAGAAGAGCAAGAATTTGCGTCTATGATTACCCAAGGCTATAACCAAGCTTATGAACGTGGTAGAGAGGATAAATGGCAAGAAATCCGCAAGAATATCCGTAGAGAGTTCAAGGGTTTCACCTACGACAACGAACCGCCTGCAGGATTGCGCCCTGAGCCTCTAGCCTTGCCAGAGCCGAAACAGTCTGCAATCAGACTTTTGTAATGATGAGGTCAGGAAATGGAAGAATTGATTGAATCGCTGGATAACCTGATTATGATTGTTAAAGAACTGGAAGGAAGGGAATCAACTTCAAGACATTTTATTACGACATGGGAAAACGATTATAAAAATCTATTACTAGTCAAAGAATACCTAACAGACTATAAAAAACTAGCTAAGGACTATCGTGATGTGGAGCTTAAAAATAAGCTGCTAAAGATTGAAAAAATGGAGCTGGAAGGCAGGTACATCTATGAGGATATGCGAATGAAGTATCGCGCTAACCGTAGGAAGTGGGGTGCTAGGTATGTCTGAAATTAAGTGGATAAAAATCACAACCGATATTTTTGACGATGAAAAGATTTGCCTGATTGATGCCTTGCCTGATCCTGATGCCATCTTAGTGATATGGTTCAAGATTTTGACACTTGCTGGAAAACATAACAGTAATGGTTTGTTGATGATGACTGATAAGGTTCACTATACAGATGAAATGTTAGCTACTATTTTTCGTAGACCATTGAATACAGTAAGAATGGCTATTGGAGTTTTTGAACAGTTTGGGATGATTGAGATTATCGATGGTATTATTAGCTTGCCAAATTGGGAAAAACATCAAAACGTTGACGGAATGGAGAAAATAAAGGAACAGACACGCAACCGTGTAGCCAAATACCGTAAAAAACAGAAAAATCTTGCTCTTGGTAACGTTACAGGTAACGTTACAGTAACGGACGGTAACGCACTAGAAGAAGATAAAGATAAGAATAAGAATAGATTAGATAAAGATAAGAATAAGAATAGATTAGATAAAGATAAGAATAAGAAAAGAATAACTACTACTAATAGTAGTGGTGGTCAAGAAAATATTTTAGAACTTTTTCAATCTGAGTTTCGTAGACTCTTATCTGGATTTGAAATTGAAGAAATCAACCATCTACTAAATGAGAATGATGTGAATTTGGTAAAGGAAGCACTGAAGACTGCTATTAACTCAGGAAAGCCGAACATCAAATATATTGGTGGGATTTTAAGAAATTGGCAGATGAACAATGTTACCACTGTTGAACAGGTTCGTCAATCGGAAAAGAAGAACAAGGATAAGAAAGAAGAACAGGAGGCCAAGGACGAATGGGGGTACTAGAACTAATTGAACAATTCGAGATTGACTATTATCCGTTAAGCTACGAGAAGAAAACTCTTTTAGCCAACCAACCAATTCATCAAGTGGTTGCCTGCTTGTCTGAAATGGCTAGCTGGCATAAATGTGGAGGTCGTCTGTCATGGTAGACAATGTGTTTGAGGAGATTGCCTTATCTTATCACAGGAATACAGAACAACAAGATGAGTTTTGCGAAAAGCATAACATTCCTTTGATAAAGATATTGCGGACTGAGAGTGTTGTATGCCGCATGTGTGAATCTGAGCGGATCCATGAGGAGAATCAAGCAAGAGTGAATGAACTGGCCGACGCTGAGAATGAGCGAGAGAGGAAATACTATCTTGAGAAGTTTTCTCTTTATGATGAGGTTTTGAAAAATGCGACTTTGGACAACTTTGAGACACCCACTGAAAAAGAAGCAGAAAAGCTAGCTTTTGCAAAGAGGATTTGTCGTGAGTGGTCTGAGGGGGCTAGGAACAACATCGTGTTACAAGGAGAAGCTGGAACTGGTAAGAGCCATTTGGCCTTTGCGATGGTTAAGGCTCTATCTGAGTACACGAAAGAGATTGCGATTTTTATCAATGTGACGGACTTGTTGATGAAGATTAAAGCTGATTTTAGTCAGGAAGAGTTTCTGGTCAATAAAATTGCCAGTGCTAAGTTCTTGGTCTTGGATGATTTGGGCATGGAAAAGGATAGTGAGTGGTCGTTTACTATTCTCTACAATATCCTGAATAAGCGTTCAAATACAATTATTACCACCAATTTGATTTCTGCTGATATTCAGAAAAGATATGGCAGACCCTTTATGTCCAGACTGATGAAGGGTGTGGATAAAGACCATTTGATGGTTTTCAACGACTTGACAAACAAGCGGAAGCACTATTTTTAGAATGGAGGTGGCTGATGTTTATTTTAAGACATGGAACAAGAGAGGATAAGCCCTTTCTGAGATCCGTGGTTATCGGAGTGACCGGCTTGGACATTTCATATTCTGAGGAGAAGAAAGCCATGCGGTTTGTTTCTCGTGGGGTAGCCGTACAGGTTGGAAAGGCTTTGAGGGGTTCCTTTGGGAACTTTTACCCTGTTGAGGTGGAGTGATGAAAGATATCAGAATACTAGATGCTTGCTGTGGCTCTCGAATGTTTTGGTTTGATAAAAATGAACCACACACAACATACATGGATAGACGTGAAGAGGAATTTGAGATTCACAAAAAGAAAATCAATGTTAAGCCAGACATTGTTGCAGATTTTCGAGATATGCCATTTGATGATGAAACATTCAACCTTGTTGTATTTGATCCACCACACCTTTTATGGGCTGGCCAGAAATCATTCATGCGTGCGCAATATGGACAACTAGACTTGTTGACTTGGAGATTAGATTTACAACAAGGTTTTGAAGAATGTTTTAGGGTTTTGAAAACAGGAGGAACACTTATTTTCAAGTGGTCTGATGCTCAAGTAAATGTTAAGGAAATTTTGGAATTAGTCCCACAACAACCACTTTTTGGGCAACAGCGTGGGACAACTCACTGGATGGCTTTTATGAAATTTTAGGAGGTATTGATGCTAAATCTTTACTTCGTCTACAACGGGCACTGCAAGTTTTACCTTGGGATGTTTGACAATGTCGATGATCTCATTGAGCAAATGGAAGATCATCAGTGGGCTTTCTCGGCTATCACTCAGCCAAGGTTTCAGAAGCACATTGGTCAGCGGACGACACGGTTTGACTATGGTGCGAAGGATTGTTACTATTTAGCAACTTTTTCAGGAGGATAAGAAAATGATTGAACTTATTAAAGAATTTGGCATGGCTATTCTATGGCTATTTCTCGGCTACTTAATCGGAGAACGTGCAGCAAGAAAGGACAAGAAAGATGATCAATAATGTTACGTTAGTGGGGCGCTTGACGAAAGACCCTGAATTGAAATATACACCGTCGAATGTGGCAGTCGCTACGTTTACTCTTGCAGTCAATCGGAACTTCAAGGGAGCCAACGGCGAGCGAGAGGCGGACTTCATCAACTGTATGATGTGGCGTAAGCAGGCGGAGCTATTCGCAGAATGGTGCAAGAAGGGTAATCTGGTCGGTGTGACGGGTCGCATCCAGACAAGGAACTATGAGAATCAGGAGGGGCGCAGGGTCTATCTGACTGAGGTGGTCGCAGATGGTTTTGAGCGACTTGAAAAGCGTGATGATACTGCTAACCGTTCGAATATTGAGGAACAAATGCCAGGATACGCCCTTGAGGAAGATGATTTTCCGTTTTAGTGGGAGGTAAGAAATATGGTTGGAGTAACCTATCAGGAAATTCATCTCTTTGTTGAGTTTTTGAAAAAGCAGTATGGGCAAGGGCGTCCAGACTATATTGAAGCCCTGAACGACTTAGACGGTATGGCGGAAGTCTCCTATAGAGAAGCTATTGAAAGATTTTTAGACGATGAATTACGATAAACAGGTAGTAATCGAAGGACTGAAACGCACAATTGAGCAAAATGAAGAGAAGATAATCGAGTATTCGAAACCGTGCGATGCACGCAAGAGACGGATTAGAGCGCTGGAGCGCGATTTGTTGAAGAAAAAGAATAAAGAATTGAGGAAAAAAGTGGAGGAGTTGGAAGATGAAATATAAAGTGACAGAATACCATTCAGATTTTCAAGAAGAACAGACTGGCACTTGCGAATTGTGTTTTGGTACAGCGTGGGTTGAAAATGGTTCAATAACGGTTGAAGATGAAAATGGAACTGAAACAGAAATTTATTTAACTGTTTGGGATTGGGGCGATTACGACACAATCTACATTGATAATGTGGTTAATTTCTCAGCTTGGTTGCAAGAAAGGGAAGTTGACCCAATCGTTGAAGAAACCGAACGTTGGTCGTGGTTGCATGAATTGGTAGAAAAATATAATGAGGAGTTGGAAGATGATGGAAGATTTAAAGCAAAAAGTTAATGAAGTATACAACTGGACGGTAGAAGACGGGAAGCCGCAACCTCCCAAGCAAGATTTACCACAAGCGGTGAAAGACCGGGCGGACTATTTTTGGGAAATGGCAGAAGATGGTATGACGTTTATGGGAGCGATGGAATGCATCTTCGCTGATGAAAAGCCTACCGACTATGATTTGGGAGCTACTAAGGGTTGGTTGCCAAAATCTAAGGAGTTTGATGATTGGATTGGCTATTCACCAGGCATGTCTCAGGTAGTTATTGCAGTTTATTTGATTTATGGAGGAAACTAAGATGAATATTAAGGCATTGATTAAGAAGTACGAAGCGGTTGAATGTGTTGTAGGTATTGTTAGCGGAAAAACTATTCTAAAAACCGTTCTAAGAGACTTGAAACAACTAGACGAACAAAAATCAGTCAAAGTTCCGCAGTTTGTGGCTGAATGGATTGAGGAAGCTAGAAAAGCTTGTAAAGACGTGGCAGAATTATTCGAATTTGATTTCACGAACGATGAAGTTAGGAAATGGTTTATGCAAGAAAGACCATTTGATTTAGTTGCTCGTGCATGGCTTGACGGCTACGAGGTCGAGGAAGAGAAGCGGTATATTGTTAGTCTGAATAATGGGCAACCTTTGACTAAAACGCAATCAGGGAAGGTTCTTTATTTTAACCAAAATATAATTACTGGAAATTATAAATTCACCCGCAAAGAACTTGAAGAAGCTGGTTTCGGCTGGGTGTTCGATTGCCCAGGGATTGAGATTGAGGAGGTGGAGTGATGATACAAACGCTTGAAGAAGGAATGAAGAATCAAAGTAAACGCATAAAAATCCCAATGGAAATTAGACCGTTTGATGTTGGTTATCGAATAGTAAATAAACACGGTCAAGCGCTTGCCCTAAAAAACGGAGCAAGTATATTCGCTTTACCATCACTAGCTGAAAAAGCCATTAAGAAAAAGTTTAGTAAAGATGACCCAGACTTTGACATTGAAAACATTTCGTTGAAGAGGTCGCTATTGTCAATTTAAGTAAATTTCATAGTTATTTTGAGGAGGTGGAATAATGGGAGATATACGAATACTAGACGCTTGTTGTGGCAGTCGTATGTTTTGGTTTGATAAAAATGAGAGTCATACAACTTTCATGGACATCAGACAAGAAAAATTTGAAATACATGGGAAAAAGGTAAACGTAAACCCTGACGTTGTCGGAGATTTTCGTGATATGCCATTCGATGATGAAACATTTAATCTAGTAGTATTCGATCCGCCACATTTGAAATGGGCAGGTCAAAACTCAATTATGCGATCACAATATGGCGAGCTGGATAAAGTTACCTGGCCGGAAGATTTAGCCAAGGGTTTTGAAGAATGCATGAGAGTTCTAAAAGTTGGAGGTACTCTAGTTTTTAAATGGTCTGATTGTCAAATCAACGTTAAAGAGGTTCTTAAATCTGTACCTTTTAAACCATTGTTTGGACAACAAAGAGGTACTACGCATTGGATGACGTTTATGAAATTTGAGGAGGTCACAGATTGAAACGATTCATAGCTATCTGGATTCTGCTATCTG
>NZ_VMMT01000042.1:0-7788 GCF_013277355.1 Streptococcus sp. 1343 | reverse complement strand
ATCATGTCCTTGAACAAATATTAGCCAATCACGGTATTCCCCTTCAAATTAAAACAGATAAGAGAACAGTCTTTACCTATCAAGCCTCCAACTCTAAGAAAATGGAGGACGATACCCATACACAGTTTGGATACGCCTGTCACCAACTGGGGATTCTCCTTGAGACAACCGCTATCCCTCAAACTAAAGGGAGAGTCGAAAGACTCAATCAGGCACTACAATCTCGCCTGCCTATTGAACTGGAACGAAACAATATTCATACCTCGGAAGAAGCCAATACCTTCCTTCTTTCCTACATTCAAACCTTTAATGAACAGTTTGGAAACAAGACAAAACTCTCTGTCTTCGAGGTGGCTCCTAAGCCCTCTGAACGAAATCTCATTCTAGCTAG
This sequence comes from Streptococcus sp. 1343, assembly GCF_013277355.1. Lineage (NCBI taxonomy): Bacteria > Bacillati > Bacillota > Bacilli > Lactobacillales > Streptococcaceae > Streptococcus > Streptococcus sp. 1343. Next base: position 7,397 of record NZ_VMMT01000042.1, on the reverse strand, counting down.
ACTGGCGGAGAGAGTCGTGGATCGTAGACACCATATCCGATTCCAAAATCGTTGCTATATCCCTGTTGAACAAGGAAAAGAAGTCTACTTCAGCAGAAAGACGAAAGCATTCGTTATAAAAGAAGTTGACGGTGACATCTACCTCAATATCGCTGACAAGATCTATCACACAAAGGAGCTACTAGTTCATGAACTCTATTCGAAAAACTTTGAATCAGAACCAGAACAAAAAAAGAAAGACGCAAGTATATCCCTCCACAAACCCATCCGTGGAAACTCACATCTTTCAAACAATATCTTCAGAAAAATAAAAAGGATTATGAAGAGTTTACTAGTGAGGAGCTTCATTCTCCTCAGCTACAAGTATAATCTATTTCTCGCTAAATGGGAAGCTGTTCCTTAAAGGAAATCACTCTATCCCTTACATTTAGGAGAGAGAAAGTAAGGAGTCTAAGACAAGCATTTCATTTGATAAGAGGCTTGGAGCTGTGAGGCTAATGAAAGCAAAATAATTGCCCTCAATCTCACCATTTTTTGGGGCATCATCACTTTCGATTGACACTACTTTTTTAAAATTTTTTAATTAATTTTACAACTGCTTCCGTTCGAGCTGTATGTGGGAACATATCGACCGACTGGATATAATGAAGATCATAGACTTCTACTAAGCGTACCAAATCACGAGCCAAGGTCGAAACATTACAAGAAATATAGACCATTTTTTCTGGTACATAAGTAAGAATAGTATCTAATAACTTATCATCCAGACCTGTACGTGGTGGGTCAACAATCAAAGCATCTGCTCGGTAGCCTTCCTTGTACCAACGAGGAATAATCTCTTCTGCCGTTCCAGCTTCATAATGAGTATTGTCAAATCCCATTCTTTTAGCATTTCGCTTGGCATCTTCAATAGCTTCTGGAATAATATCCATACCTCTGAGTGTTTTTACTTTCTTTGCAAAGGCAAAACCAATTGTTCCAACTCCACAATAAGCGTCAATCAAATGGTCTTCTTTACTAACATCCAGCGCTTTTACTGCCTCGCTATAAAGGACTTCTGTTTGTTCAGGATTTAGTTGATAGAAAGCTCGAGGGGATAGTGAAAATTCATAATCGAGTACACCTTCTTGAATACTCTCTTGCCCCCAGATAATCTCTGTCTTTTCACCATATATCTCACTGGTTTTAGCTGTATTTGTATTAACAGCTACTGTCACAACTTCTGGGAAATCTTTAACCAACTCTTTTACCAATTGGGTTAAATTAAGCTGGCGGTTTGTAACAATAATAATCTGAACCTGTCCGGTCTTTCTCGCGCGTCGGACCATAATAGTACGGACACCTAGAACTTTTCTCTCATCCGTGATTGGAATCTGGTGATAAGTAAGTAATTCTGCTAAGCGATTAGCAATCACTTGGGTTTCCTTATCTTGTACCAGGCAGTCTTTCAACTCTACTAAATAGTGAGAGTTTTGTGCATATAAGCCCGCCTTGACCTGATTTTTAAATTTTCGAGTCTGAAATTGTAACTTAGCTCTGTAATATTTTGGTTCCTGCATTCCAATAGTTGGACGAATTTCATAATTTTCATATCCTGCAGGAGCAAATTTTTTCAGCGCTTGATGAAGCAAGTCCGTCTTGAACTCCAGCTGCTTATCATAATGCAGGTGCATGATTTGGCAGCCTCCGCACTCATTATAAATAGTACAAGCTGGCACAACGCGGAATTTAGACTTCTTGTTGACCTTTAATAATTTCGCTTCAACAAAGTTGCGTTTAATAGAAGTAATCTGACAGTAGATATCTTCTCCTTTGAGAGCTCCAGGTACAAAGACTAATGTTTTTTGATAAAAGCCAATTCCCTCACCATTAATTCCCATACGCTTGATTTTTAATGGTATTTTTTGTTTTATTTTTAGATTCATAGGTCTATTATACCATGGAGTTTCTAAGATATTTAAGAATATGTTACAATAAAAGCATGAATTCAAAAACACCTCGCTTTAGTATACTAGATTTCCCTGAACAATTACGAAGCTATATCAAGGGAGCTAATCTCTCTGATAGTTCTTCTCATTCAAGTGCAACTGTCCTATATATAGATTCAGGTTACTATTTAAAAATAGATCAAAAAGGTAGATTAGCTCAAGAAGCTAAGATTGCAACTTGGTTCGAAACTGAAGGATTGGGAAACCCAGTGATTACCTATTTATCAGCAAAAAAGGACTTCCTTCTGACCAAAGAAGGCATTGGCAGAAACGCTCTCGATTTTTTAAATCAACCCGAAAAACTCTGTCAAACCCTGGCACAAGCATTAAACAAACTTCACAGTCTTAAACCACAATCTTTTCCGTCGGAAAATCATCTGAAGCGTTATAAAGAAGAAGCCTTAAAAAACTATCAGGAGGGGACTTTTTATAACAAGACTCTTCTGCCTCAATTTCATATTCACAGTCGTGAAGAAGCTTACCAACTGATACAAGAGAAAGGTCACCTTCTCAAAGCTGATGCTTTTATTCATGGAGATGCCTGCCTGCCAAATTTCATCTTGAAGGATGCCTCGCATTTTTCTTGCTTTATTGACTTGGGATTGGCTGGTTTTAGTGACCGACATATTGACCTCTTTTGGGCAATTTGGTCCCTTCATTACAACCTACAAGATGCTACGTATGCTGAATTATTTCTCGACTATTACGGTAGAGAATATGTAGATATGGATAAACTCCGACTTGTTGCAGCTTTCGAAGCATTTAGATGAAAGGAAATTATGAAAATCACAAAACTTGAAAAGAAAAAAAGACTCTATCTGATGGAGCTTGATAATGGCGACAAATGCTATATCACCGAAGACACAATTGTTCGTTTTATGTTATCGAGAGATAAGGTTATAAGTGAAGAGGAATTGAAAGAGATTCAGGACTTTGCTCAATTTTCTTATGGTAAGAATCTGGCCCTCTACCATTTATCCTTTAAAGCACGCACTGAAAAAGAGGTCAGAGAATATCTGAAAAAATACGATATTGATGAAAACATCGTTTCTCAAGTCATTGATAATCTCAAAGAAGATAATTGGATTAATGATAGCCAATACGCTTATGCTAGCATCAATGCCAATCAACTTTCAGGAGACAAGGGGCCTTATGTACTGACTCAGAAACTAGCACAAAAGGGGATTTCAAAATCTACTATAGAAGAGAACTTGAAAGAATTTGATTTTTCGGAAGTTGCTCAACGTGTAGCCAATAAACTATTGAAAAAATATGAGGGAAAACTTCCAGCTCGTGCCTTGCAAGATAAGATAATCCAGAACTTGACTAACAAGGGCTTCTCTTATTCTGATGCTAAAATTGCCTTTGACGAATTGGATAGTCAAGTTGACCAAGAAACGACTCAGGAACTCATCTTCAAGGAACTTGATAAGCAATATGCTAAGTATGCCAGAAAGTATGAAGGATACGAACTGAAGCAGCGTTTAACTCAAGTTTTAGCACGAAAGGGCTATGATTTTTCGGATATAGCAAGCGCTCTTAGAGAATATCTTTAATATTTCCAAGTGAAATTCACAGATTTTAGATAATTTTATGGTACAATAGTAAATGATAAACTTATAAATTGTAGAAAGTTGGTTAGTTATGAAGCTTCCAAAAGAAGGCGACTTTATTACAATTCAAAGTTATAAGCATGATGGGAGTCTCCACCGAACTTGGCGGGACACCATGGTACTAAAAACAACAGAAAACGCCATTATTGGTGTCAACGATCACACACTTGTTACCGAAAGTGATGGTCGTCGTTGGGTCACTCGAGAACCGGCTATTGTTTACTTTCACAAGAAATATTGGTTTAATATCATTGCCATGATTCGTGATAATGGAACTTCTTACTATTGCAATATGGCTAGCCCCTACTATCTGGATGAAGAATCACTGAAGTATATTGATTACGATTTGGATGTTAAAATTTTTACAGATGGGGAAAAACGTCTCTTGGACGTTGAAGAGTACGAACGTCACAAACGCAAAATGAATTATTCTGATGACTTGGACTATATTTTAAAAGAACATGTCAAAATTCTTGTTGATTGGATTAATAATGGACGTGGTCCTTTCTCAGAAGCCTATGTCAACATTTGGTACAAGCGCTATGTAGAACTAAAGAATCGGTAAAGTTGTCAAAGGTCAGGAACAAAATCCTGACCTTGTTTTTTTGGTAGTGTAAAATAAATTGTGTAAAAACAAAAAGGAATAAATCCATTATAGCAGAGTTACAACACCTTACTAGAAAGAGATTTATGCAGAATTCGTAAAATATATAAAACAAATAGATATACTGTTATTTTTTAATGTCTCTGTTCCTTGTAAGTTTACAACAAACTTATATCATTTAATACAAAAAATACGAAGATGATTAGTATAAAAAATACAGGTCAACTTCGTATTTTTTTATTTCCACATAGCATCAATCATTTAGCACAACATTTTAAAAATAATATCTTTACAGAGAAAATGCTATTTAATCTACCAGCTCATTTAATCGTTTTTGAAAATATAAAGCAATACTTTTAGATTCAATAAACTCAAAATATTTTATGACATTGTTCATTTGTTTAATTCCAGATTCTTTAGATTCAGTCAGATATATTTTATATCCTTCTACAAATTTGAATGTAGATTTTTCAAAAACTTTTGTGTCATCTTTTAATAATTTTTTTAATTTCATTTCAAAGTAGTCTGCATATATTAGATGTGAATTTTCAAGGCAACAGAACCAAAAATTTAAACAAGCTGACACAACTAAATTTCTATTCTTGCCGATTTTTTCGTAATAATGTGTACGCTCTAGTATTTCTTTTCCGACCATGTAAATATAATCTATTTCAAAAAGATGATATAAATTACCAATCAGCGTTATCTCATAGGACTCCCATCGTTCCTTCTGGAATAAATAGTCATACACTAAATTTAGATCATCTCTACTAACTACATGATTACAATCTATCTGATTTAATAATCCCTGAACCATAATTGTATTTATTTTATGAGTTTTTTCCCCACTCTTCTCAAAAAGTTTTTGTTGCTCATTTTTTATTTCCTCCAATCCTTTAGTATTCAAACTATAAAAATTTGGAGATAAATTAACCAAAAAATCATCAAACTCCGATCTTTTATAATTTTCTAGGTAATTACAAAAATTCTCTATCGAAACATTGATATTTGATAATAATTCAAAAAACGTTGAAAGAGAAATTTCATTTTCTCCCCTTTCAAATCTAGAAAGTTGAGATTTTGATATAGAATCAGCTGCAGCATACTCTAAAGAATATCCGTTTAATTTTCTAAAATATCGAAAAGCTTCTCCGTAATTTTTCACACTTTCATTCCCTTAACTTTCTTTTCGAGCGATAAACATACCATATTCTTTAGGAATGATCAACATACCATTATTAAACTCAGTTTCCAATCTTTTACGTATTATTTCCTCTTCTAGTGAACCTATTTCTGAAATTCCTTTAAACGATTGGATGTATTTAACTAGGTCATCTATACTAGTTACCTGTAACTCATCATCATAGAGTAATGTATCGACAGAGTTAAAACACCTACTCAGGTACCTTTTACCATTTTGTAAAGTAAACGTTTTATTTTCTAAATCTTGATTAACCTCATCTTTAAATAAATTTGCCAAATAATTTACAACTCCATTTTCACCAAATGTAGCACAGTAAAAAATGCCTTCGGTTTTTAAGACCCTATTCACTTCAGATAGCGCTCTAGGAATATCATTCACATGATGTAGAAGCATATTAGCAATAACAATATCAAAGGTTTCATTCTCAAAAGAAATCTTTTGAATATCCATTATCTCATAGTTGATATTGTCTCTATTTCCAATCACTGACTTCGTTGATTTTACCATATCTTTAGAAAAATCTGTAACAATCAACTGCTTCATTTTATCTATAGAATCACTATTGCTTTTCCACAGTTCTCCTGTACCACATCCTAATTCTAGAACCTTTACTTCATCAGTGATTTGGTAGTTAGAAAATATCCAATTATTAAATCCCAATTTATTTTTTGAATACTTCTTATGCAATTCTACTCGAATATCAAGATTATCATGACTTTTATATTGTTCAATTACTTTATCAATCATTTTAAACGACCTCCACTCTATAATTTGACATTATATCACAAGAATAAAGATAGTGTTAAATAAGTTGTATAAATGCAAAAAAGGAATATTCCGTTATAGCAGAGTTGTAACACATTTCTATAAAGAAATTTATTCCTACGACTCAGTTTGGCATGCTTAACTTCCTAACTCAAAAACAAAGCATCGATTAATTTATCCGTTCTTCTTTTGAAACAGATTTGAACTGATAATTGCTCGTTTTAATTTAAGAAGCTCTTTTGAGCAAAACTTCATTTTTTTAAGAGTCCAACAATTTCTGTCTATCGCTTTTCTACTAGCAAAAAAAACTACCTTGAGGCAAGTTTTCATTTATATATCTAATTTCGTAATAGTATAGTAAAATGAAATAAGGACAGTCAAATCGATTTCTAACAATGTTTTAGAAGTAAAGGTGTACTATTCTAGTTTCAATCTACTATAAATTTGATATGAGAATAGTCTTTCTCAACATCCTTATCCAACAAGCATGCTGTGGCGTCCTTCTTAACTTGAACCAGGTCAATATTCTGGGCTTGGGCTGCATAGACGCAGCCACAATAATATTGACGATAGATGTCATACTCCTCACACATCTCTACTGAACGTTTGTAGCCTTGATTTTTCTTGAAATCGTTGGGAAGATAGTGGGTCGTGTAAATTTTTTGCACATCGATTCCGATGCTATTGATGGTTTGAGAATTCTTATGAGGACTGATGGTCAAGGCTGAACCAAAGTAGTCAAAGCCCAAGTCCATAGCCACTTGCGCTGTTTTATCCAGTCGGTAGTCAAAACAAACCTTGCAACGGTCGCCACCTTCAGGCTCTTCTTCCAGTCCTCTGACTAACTTACGTTATTCATTTGGTTCATAGGGAGCCTCTAGGTACTGAACCACATCTCCTGTCCTCTCATTGAAATCACTGACAAATTTCTTAGTAACATAGGCACGCTTATGGTATTCTGCCTTAGGATGGATATTAGAATTTGTAAAATAGATGGTCACATCTGCATACTTGGTCAAATATTCTAGGGTATAGGTACTGCAAGGGGCGCAGCAAACATGCATGAGAATGGTTGGCCGATGCTCATTTTTCTCTCATACTTGTACCATCTTCTGCATGACACGGTCATAATTAATCTTCTGATTGGGGTTCATCTTGCTCAGAATTTCTTCTACATCGATCATGTTATTCTCCTTTTTCTAGTCTTATACTCAATCATTTTC
>NZ_VMMT01000041.1:0-107306 GCF_013277355.1 Streptococcus sp. 1343 | reverse complement strand
GAGAATTTCGCTATTGTTACGGAGCTGTTGATGCCCATACAGGCGAATCATTTTTCTTAATCGCTGGTGGATGTCATACTGAGTGGATGAACGCCTTTTTAGAAGAGCTTTCACAAGCTTATCCAGATGATTATCTTTTACTCGTTATGGACAATGCCATATGGCATAAATCAAGTACCTTAAAGATTCCGACTAATATTGGTTTTACCTTTATTCCTCCATACACACCAGAGATGAACCCCATTGAACAAGTGTGGAAAGAGAAAGGCATCACGTGTGTAGGAAGAACCTAACTCCTTTGTATAAGCCTGAAATAAGGCATCAATTGTAACAAATTCTCCTGCCTCTGCAGCCTTCAAATGACGGGCAAGAAAGGCTTTCTCTTCCTCAATTGTCATATATGCATGGTTACGACCACCACGTGTTTCTTGAAGGAGAGAGTCGAGTCCGAACTCCTCATATTTTTTTACAGTTGGCCAAATCGTTGTTTGATTACAGTCTAAAAGCTCTATAATCTCTTTATAAGATTTACCCATCAGACGAAATAGAACGATTTGAAGGCGTTTATGATATTTAGCTGTACTAGAGTCTTTTAAAAGTGTTTTGATAGCTTGGATTTCTTCTTTAGTTGATTTCATATTACTATTGTATAATGCTTTTTTATTTTAGTCTAGTCTAACAATTCATACCTTTGTATCTCTTTTGTTGTTTCTTCTTTTTTATCATTATCAACCCCAACAGTCACAAAGTTTACTCCAATAAATATAACCATGTAAAACAATACCAAGGCAAAGCCCAAACCCTTTAATAACTTCATTTTCTTTTCTCTACTTTCTTTTTTTGTGTTAGTCTTTTTAGTTTATCTTAATTATATATACTCTTAAAACCCAAGGGGTAAAAATCCCCCCTTACAATCCTACCATTTCATCAAGCCAGCTAGAGAAATTGTCTTCCTTTGTATCTTCCTCATTCCATTCAAAATCTTCCAAGTATGTTCTATTAGTGATTAGTTTGACACGTTTGTTTTGGTATTGGGGATCTAAATAGAATAGGGGGTCTCTTCACTATACAAGTTAGCGAGGACCCGAACTCTTTTCCTATACTCTACTCGTTTTATTGGACCACTTTTTGAGACAATTCTAGTGTATATGTTTTATACAATTGATGGCAAGTTTGATTCTCTCCTATTTTAATCAAGGAAACACAAGGTAAGACAAGTCCTGACCAGATAGACTCTAGTATTTCCTCACGATTTGAATGTTCTTCTAACTTGGCAACAATCTGAGGAGCCATCTTATAGTAGGATTCAATTTCCTCCTGACCACCATCTTTAAAAGCTAGATAAGAATCCCTGAATTTTCGCAAAGTCATCAATTCAGCACAGTCATCTGCCAATCCCTTGTAAGTTACAGCTGCTTCTGTCAAATAACAACCTCTTTGTTCAATCTGATAGTAAGCATCTGGTTCACCAAAAAATCCAGTTTTAGAGCGCACATATCTCTCTGCATCACTCCTACGTTGTAAAACAGCTACTTCTCTTCCCTTACGATATACAATAAATTCCATTTCTTTTACCTCTCTATCTTACAATATTTAATAATTCCTCGTAACTTGAAACCACATCATAGATGTGCTGATCACTAATCAATCCAGCTTGAGCTAACGCTTTAAAATGAGCACGCGCACAGGCAATTTTTGCTTGCTCAGCTTGTTTTAATTGAAGACTAGACATAGAGCCTTTCGTTTCTGCAACAAAATAGATATGTTTGACACTACCTTCACGGAAGGCGATTGCCCAGTCAGGGTTATAGTTCCCAAGCGGAGTCGCAATACTGAACTTCCCTGGTAGCTTCACATAAACACGAACATCCTCGTATTGTTCCAAAGATTCTTTAAAGGTCTTCTCCGTATTGGAATCAACTTTTACAAAATTGTAAATCCCTTTTTTGGATTCAAGTAAGTGATCATCTGATCTGTTAGCAGTTTCAGGATTGTCATAAAACAAGTCCATATCATACTCTTCATTTAACACATTATACTGGATATGCTTGATAATTTGACTCGCTTTTTGTTCATTAATGAGCTTTGAAACCTTAAGAATAAACTCTTCAGGATTTTGTTTAAACTTGTCAAATTGGTAGACATAGATTTTACTTAATATTTCCGCAACCAATTTACGAGTTAAACCAGTCTGTTCAGCAATTTCCCCTAGTAAATCATATTTGGTCATAATCTGCGAATCCGTTAGATATTCTTGCTGACGATCATTCTCAGCTACTGTGAGATGGAGACCTTCTTCCTTACTCATCTCAGTAGCGCTTGCTTGAGTTATATGAAAGCTTGGTTTGCTAACGACTAATTTCTCATTGATATAGTCAACCGAATGTTTTACCAATTCCGCATCATCAAACTCTACTTGGTAACTCGTCTTACGATTGATTTGCTTCCAGAGATTTAAAAATTCTTTTCGGGCAATATTTTCTTGATTGACCTCATTTGAGAATTGAATTACCGCATTATTGGCATTTTCAATTTCATACTGTCCAGCATGATAAACGCTCTCCAATATCTCTACCAGCTTATCCTCATAACCTGCTAGTGTTTCAGACAGTTGTAACTGATGATTTTCTTTTGTAGTAAAATATTCTGCAGTCAATTGCCCTTCACGGTCTATATAGCCTTGTCGAATCAAATCAAAATGAATCGAATCTGCTTGTTCCTTGGTAATTCGTATTGTTTGACCTTCTTGATTCGTTAGAACTTTATTCGTAAAGAGAGTAACATCCACTTTTACAGGACGTTCTGCTAAGAGTTCTTTGATTTCTTCTTGTAGACTTCGAGCAAATTGATCATAACTTTCATTTGCAATTACTGTCAGTTTATTGATTTCATGAACATCATTTCCTAAGAGTTCAAAATCCTGACGAATTCCGTTTTGGTCAACTGCTAAACGCATACCACGACCGATTTCTTGACGTTTTCGAGTCTCTGCTGAAGATTGCTTCAGCGTACAGATTTGAAAGACATTAGGATTATCCCATCCCTCTTTTAGAGCTGAGTGAGAAAAGAGGAAACGAACTGGCTCTTCAAAGCTCAATAAACGCTCCTTGTCCTTCATAATCAAGTCATAGGCATCAATGTCATTTGAAAGATTATTTTTCTTTTCACTGGCAGATTTATAGTCCACAAAAATGGTCTTATCTGACTTCTTCACTTTATCTACCGAAAAGTAACCGGCATGAACTGAATTTCCTTCAAGATTAGCCTCCAAATATCGACGATAAGGAGTTGGTTCCTGTGTTTGGATAAACTGGTTTACTTGATTTCGATATTCTTCTTCAAAAATCTGAGCATATTCACCATTATAGGCATCATTATGTTCATCATATTGTTTATACTTGGCCACTTCATCGATGAAAAATAGGGATAATACTTTAATTCTTCGATTGTACAGTTTACTTTCTTTTTCGAGATGACTTTTTATAGTTTCTCGGATTTGAATTCTTCTGATGCTCGACTCATCCACTTCCCCTATCACTTCACCAACATGAAGTTCTTGCGTCACGCCAACTTGAAGTTTGTTCTCCCTTGCATCAAAGTGACTAAGGGTCATTCCTTTATAAGCAGATAAATTCCCTGATTCAGCGTATAAATCAAAGGGTTCTTCCACTACCTTCAATTTCCTTTTGACACCTGACTGCGTTTTTACTTCAAACTCAATTTTTGCTTTGGGTGCTCCTGTTTTTTGTGGAATGATTTCTTGTAGATAAAGATAGCCTTGTGTCCCGGTCGTCCCAGTTTGCTCAATAGCCTTAACCGCAATCTTTTTCACTAATTTTTGATTGTAAGCATCCATGGCATCCAATCTATAAACCATATCATGCTTTTCCTTGTGTGTAGCCGAATAGCGTAGCGTAAACAATGGCTTAAAATCTTTTAGTCTTTCCTTTGTCTGTTTCCCTTCAACAGACTGAGGCTCATCAATAATCATAATCGGATTCATAGCTGCCAATACATCAATCGGACGACGCCAACGGAAACTTTCCTGCTCAGAATGAATCCGTCGCGCATCTTTCCCTTTCGCATTAAAAGCTTGAGAGTTGATGACCATAATTTGAAGGTCTGACGAATTGGCAAAACTATCCAAATCACCTAAACGTGAAGAATCGTAGACAAAATAGCGTGGTTGTTTGCCATACTCCATCTGAAAGTGGCTTGACATGATCTGTAGAGATTTGAGAACTCCTTCACGAATGGCTACACTTGGAACGACAATGACAAATTTAAGCCAGCCATAGCGTTTATTCAACTCCATAATTGTACGGATATAAGTGTAGGTCTTCCCTGTTCCCGTCTCCATCTCTATGGAAAAATTATAAGCTTCTCGTCCAGCAATCATATCAATCGATAGTTTATCAGAAGGACGCAAACCATAGCGAGTTTGCATAGTATGAACATTTTCTCGTATACTTGCTTGACTCAATTGAATCGGTGCATTTCGATAAGCATCTAAAACCAAATCTACCTCATCTGACTTGAGACGACCTGGATCCGCCATATACTGAACTCCAGTATGTTTGGCTTGCCCTTGAAATAAATCTGCAATGGCACTAACCGCATCCAACTGGAATTGTTGTTTTTTAAATTGTAGTTTCATAATTTATTTTCTTCTTTATAATTTATTACTTTCAGGATAAAAACAAATACCAGATAAGAACTAATGGAATCAATATATATTGAAACCAAATAATGATTTTATTCCAACTAAAATCATGTCTCTTGATAAATTGCTCAATATAAAGAAAGGCATCTTTTAGGCAACACTTTTTCTTACCATCTTCAATTGTCTCTTCTGTTACTTTAGATTCCATGTCAGATTGCGAATTGCCTTGACCATATTTTCTCTTCTGATACTTTTTAGCATACTTGTGATCAAAATCTGAATGATTTTCATTTCCGCGTAGGCTAATTTGATACCTTGACATTATCTGTTGGTATTTATTAATTTTTTCATCATCACTAAGTGATTTTTGGAAAATAATTGATTTTAAATCAAGTAAAAAGTCTTCTAATTCTAACTGATGATAGTGTAATTTCAGAGCTCTCTCATTATAATTCAACTTAGCAACAAAATTCTGGACAAGCAAAGAATATATGGAAAACAAAGCCGACAAAGCTAATCTATCTTTATTTTCGGGATTTATTAGCGAATACACTAGTAAACCCGTTGACATTATACTCATTGCTAAAAAGATCAATTCCCATTTTTCAGCATACTCGTACAATCTTTTACTTGTATTAATTCTAGCTGCCCTTACAGTATCTATCGAATTGCATTTTAAATTAATCTCATAGTCTATATCTCTATCTTTAAAATCTAGAATTTCGCTCACATTACACCACCTTCACTTTTGTATGTGGTGATAATTCTTTGAAGATTTCACTTACGTTAATTTTATCTGCTGAATTGGCAAATGAGCTATCACGGAAAACGGCACGAAGTGGTTGTGCTTGAGCGATGTGACGGATTACTTCTTCTGATATTTCATCTTCGAAACAAGCCATGAGCGAACCTTGATCTACGTCATAAACTTCTGCTCCTGCTACCTTATCCAAATCAATGGCTAGTGACAGTTCCATTCCCCATGTCAGAATAACTTGGAAAAGTAAGTCAAGGCCAGTACGTCCTTCCTTGATATTGGATACACTATCAAATAGTTCTCCTTGAATAAATTGATCCGGTCTAGCTGAAACATCCTTAAAATTAGAAGAATCTAGTTTGTAAGCCTTAAATCCAAAGTCCTGCTTGTCAACCAACTCTGGATGCTCCTCTTGAATCTTGGCGGCAGCACGACGAATCCGCTCACGTGAAATTTGGTCAATGGTTTCATAACCTGCTTCTTTAGCAGCAGACTTATCTGCTACTTCCTCATCCAACGTACACAGAATAAACTTACGATTTCCACCATCTTCAGCATTCAGTTGCATGACTGCATCCGCCGTAGTACCCGAACCACCGAAAAAATCTAATACAATAGAATCTTTCTTACTTCCAATCTTCAAAATTTTTCTTAATAGCTTAGTTCCCTTAGGGTCATTAAACATACCCTTCTTAATTAATAATGCTAATTCTTCATTGTTACCATGTGAATGTCCCACTTCTTCATAATTCCAAAGGGTTCCAACTGTTACACCATCTCTAACCTCTGATAAAAATGTTTTTTTATCTACTCCTCCATTCTTATTAAAATAAAGTCTATTATCATTGTATAAATCTTCTAATTTGTTTTTGGAATATCGAGGATATGTTCCTTGTGGAGAAGTCCATTCAACTCCGTTAGGAAATCTAATAGTATAAATACTTGATAAGCTACCACTCCTAGCATGAATCGGGGTGGATTTCCACGGACCTCTTGGGTCATCATCCCTGTTTTTATAACTTTTATTTTGTTTTTCAGTACGTGGTAATAAATTTAATTGTCCAAAATTTCTATTTTTTGAGTAAATTAATATACTCTCGTGTTGGTACGAAATATCAGTATCATTTGAAACTGTGTATTTATTATTCCAAATTACACCTGCTACAAAATTCTCCTCCCCAAATATCTCATCACAGATAGCTTTGAGGTTAGCTTGTTCATTATCATCGATAGAAATAAAGATAACACCTGAATCCTTGAGGAGATTACGTGCTAGGCGGAGACGTGGATACATCATATTGAGCCAGTCTGAGTGATAACGGGCCGAAGTCTTTTCATTTTTTGTAAGCCCAACTACCTGGCGTCCTTCTTCATCCAAAAGTTCCATCTCTTCCTTCAACTCTTCGTCTGTTTTTTGGAACTTATCAGAATATACAAAGTCTTTTCCTGTATTATAGGGTGGATCGATATAAATCATATCGATTTTTCCTAGATAGGATTCTTGTAAGATTTTTAAGACTTCTAAATTATCTCCAGTAATAAAGACATTTTCACTGTTTTCAAAGTCAACACTTTCATCAAGATCTGGTCTTAGGGTTTTAGTAGTTGGTCGCCCAGCTTCTGCAATAGCTTCACGCTTTCCAACCCAAGTAAACTCATAGGATTCTCGACCATCCACAATTTCCTCTGATAAAAACTGTTTAAGCTTCTCAAAGTCAATCGCAGGACGTAATCTGCCGTATTCATCCCTCTTTTCCGTCAGAACTTCAGGAAAAAGTTGACCAATTTTTGAAATATTATCTGTAAAAACATCTTTTGAAGTGAGAGTTAATTTCTCAAGTCCAGAGTTTTCACCTGTGTGCTGTGCTGTGCTGTGCTCATGGTAGTATCCTTTCTTAGCTTTGTCAAGCTTTTGTAATTTTAATTTTCTAACAAATTAAGTTGGCTTATCCTATCTTTGTAATGCTTCATTTTTAATACATTACAGCTTCATTTTATCAAAAATAAGGATTGAAATCAAAAGAGTTCTCTAATCTCAATTTCTGATTTTTCTTTATATTTATACTCTTCAAAAATCTCTTCAAACCACATCAACGTCGCCTTACCGTATATATGTGACTGACTTCGTCAGTCTTATCTACAACCTCAAAACAGTGTTTTGAGCAGCTTGCGGCTAGCTTCCTAGTTTGCTATTTGATTTTCATTGAGTATTATTATTTTTTATTCTTTACAGATTCAAAATAGACCTTTATTATTTTTCTAAAAAAGGAAAGCTCTGCGGCCTTCCTTCGTCTTACTTGCGTTTCTTCTTCGCTTTTTTCATTTTATTCACCATGCGTTTCATAGACTGTTTCATGGCAAATTCACCGATTTTACCTTTGAGTCCGCCACCAAACATCTGGCTCATATCGGGCATTCCTGCTCCTCCGAGAGCTGATAAGTCAGGCATACCACCTTGTCCCATCATTCCTTCAAGGGCAGACATATCCATTCCTCCCATATTTGGCATATTTTTGGGAAGATTGTTTGGATTGATTCCCATTTGCTTCATCATTTTATTCATATCTCCAGACATGACACCCTGCATGAGCTGTTTAGCCTGGTTAAAGTCCTTGATAAATTTATTGACTTCGACAAATGTATTTCCAGAACCTGCAGCGATACGACGACGACGGCTTGGATTTAACAAATCTGGATTTTCACGCTCTTCAGGTGTCATTGAAGACACAATAGCACGTTTGCGAGCAATCTGACGCTCATCTACCTTCATGTTTTGAAGGGCTGGATTGTTAGCCATACCTGGAATCATCTTGAGCAAGTCTTCCATTGGGCCCATGTTTTGCACCTGATCCAACTGAGCAATGAAATCATTGAAATCAAAGGTGTTTTCACGCATCTTCTCAGCCATTTCAAGAGCTTTTTGCTCATCGTATTCCTGAGAAGCTTTCTCAATCAGAGTGAGCATATCCCCCATACCAAGGATACGGCTAGACATGCGGTCTGGGTGGAAGGTTTCGATATCTGTAATTTTTTCACCTGTACCAGTGAACTTGATTGGTTTTCCAGTGATGTGACGAACAGATAGAGCCGCACCACCACGAGTATCGCCATCAATCTTGGTAAGGATAACCCCAGTTACTTCCAACTGAGCATTAAACTCATGCGCAACATTGGCTGCTTCCTGACCAATCATAGCATCAACGACAAGCAAGATTTCATTTGGTTGAGCCAATACTTTCACATCACGAAGCTCATTCATGAGGAGCTCATCAATCTGCAAACGACCCGCAGTATCAATCAAGACATAGTCGTTATGATTGGCTTGCGCTTGTTCCAAACCTTGACGAACAATCTCAACAGCTGGTACTTCTGTACCAAGAGCAAAGACAGGCACATCAATCTGTTGACCCAGTGTCTTCAGCTGGTCAATAGCAGCTGGACGATAAATATCCGCCGCAATCATCAAAGGACGAGCATTTTCTTCCTTCTTGAGTTTGTTGGCCAATTTACCAGCAAAAGTTGTTTTACCAGCCCCCTGCAAACCAACCATCATGATGATTGTAGGAATCTTAGGTGATTTGATAATTTCTGCCGTATCAGAACCTAAAACGGTTGTCAATTCCTCATCAACGATTTTAATAATCTGTTGCGCAGGATTAAGTGTATCAATGACCTCATGGCCGACTGCACGCTCACGAACTTTCTTGATAAAATCCTTTACAACAGGCAAGGCAACGTCGGCCTCGAGCAAGGCCAAGCGAATTTCTTTGGTTGCCTCTTGGACATCAGATTCAGAGATTTTTCCTTTTTTACGTAGATTTTTAAAGACGTTCTGCAAACGTTCTGTTAAACTTTCAAATGCCATTTTTCTTCCTCTTATTCTCTATTATCAATGCTTGTTAAAATTTCTATCTGCTCCTGCAGAAAGTCATCCTTGGGATAGCGCTCCAAAATCTGATCAAAAATCTGACTGCGGACAATGTAGTCCGAGTACATGTGCAATTTCATCTCATAATCTTCCAGAATCTTTTCTGTTCGCTTGATATTGTCATAGACAGCCTGACGACTGACACCGAACTCCTCGGCAATCTCAGCAAGGCTGTAATCATCAGCGTAGTAGAGCTCGATATAATTCATTTGCTTATCTGTCAAAAGCGCTGCATAAAATTCAAAGAGCGCATTCATACGATTGGTTTTTTCGATTTCCATAACTTTTATTATACCAAAAATTAGCCTAATCTACCACATTAGGAAGCCAATCCGAGAAGATAGCCAGGTAAATTTGAAAAAGACATGAGACTAGCCCCAAGTAATTTCCAATTGATAGCTGGCAAAGGGATGTCCCTCTTGATTTTGTAGTTGATAATCTAGTTCAATCTTTTGCCCATCAACTTCATAGCGACTGGTTTGGATAACAAATTCCTGCATGCCCATTGGTGTAGGAATGTCGGCTAAACTATCACTATCCTTTAGAAAGCGCATAATGGTCTTGGGATTTGAAAAACGGCTCATCACCAGTTCTTGACCATGGAATTTAATCACTACTTTTTCCTTTTCCTCATTATAGAAAAGCAGGTAGCTATAATCTCCCTTTTCATGCACTTCCACGTCATAAAGTTGGTCAATCACTTCCAACTGCTCATCAAACTGAATCGTATTTCGCATCCGAATCTTCACATCAAGTCCTCTTTCTTGTCTCTTGTCCTACTATTTTACCAAAAACTCTAGCTTTTTGCTATAATGGTCATATGAACGAAAAAGTATTCCGTGACCCTGTTCACAACTACATCCATGTCAATAATCAAATCATCTATGACTTGATCAATACAAAAGAATTTCAACGTTTGCGCCGTATCAAGCAACTGGGAACTTCCAGTTATACCTTCCACGGTGGAGAACACAGCCGCTTCTCCCACTGTCTAGGAGTCTATGAAATTGCACGACGTATCACGGAGATTTTTGAAGAAAAATATCCTGAGGGATGGAATCTTGCCGAATCCCTCCTCACCATGACCGCTGCTCTCCTCCATGACCTGGGTCATGGTGCCTACTCCCATACTTTTGAACATCTCTTTGATACAGACCATGAGGGCATCACCCAGGAAATCATCCAAAGTCCTGAGACGGAGATTCACCAAGTCCTGCTACAAGTGGCGCCAGACTTTCCAGAAAAAGTTGCCAGTGTCATAGACCATACCTATCCTAACAAGCAGGTGGTGCAACTCATTTCCAGTCAGATTGATGCGGACCGTATGGACTATCTCTTGCGCGACTCCTATTTTACAGGAGCATCCTATGGGGAATTTGACCTGACTCGCATCCTCCGAGTCATTCGTCCTGTCGAAAATGGTATCGCCTTTCAGCGCAATGGCATGCACGCCATCGAAGACTACGTCCTCAGTCGCTACCAGATGTACATGCAGGTTTATTTCCACCCCGCAACACGCGCCATGGAAGTTCTCCTACAGAATCTTCTCAAACGCGCCAAGGAACTCTATCCTGAGGACAAGGATTTCTTTGCCCGAACTTCTCCACACCTCCTGCCTTTCTTCGAAAAAAATGTGACCTTGTCTGACTATCTAGCTCTGGATGATGGTGTGATGAATACCTACTTCCAACTCTGGATGACCAGTCCTGACAAGATTCTTGCAGACCTGTCGCAACGCTTTGTCAACCGCAAGGTCTTTAAATCCATTACTTTTTCACAAGAAGACCAAGACCAACTCGCTAGCATGAGAAAATTGGTTGAGGATATCGGCTTTGATCCCGACTACTACACTGCCATTCATAAGAATTTTGACCTCCCTTATGATATCTATCGTCCCGAATCTGAAAATCCACGGACACAGATTGAGATTTTACAAAAAAATGGTCAACTGGCCGAACTCTCTAGCCTGTCTCCTATCGTCCAATCCCTTGCTGGCAGTCGCCACGGAGATAATCGCTTTTATTTTCCAAAAGAAATGTTGGACCAAAACAGCATCTTTGCTAGCATTACCCAGCAATTTTTACACTTAATTGAGAACGATCATTTTACCCCAAATAAAAACTAGAAGAGGAATTTTATGAGTATTAAACTAATCGCTGTCGATATTGACGGAACCCTAGTCAACAGTCAAAAGGAGATTACTCCTGAAGTCTTTTCTGCCATCCAAGATGCCAAAGAAGCTGGTGTCAAAGTCGTCATTGCAACTGGCCGCCCTATCGCAGGTGTTGCCAAACTTCTGGACGACTTGCAGTTGAGAGACGAGGGTGACTATGTTGTGACCTTCAATGGTGCCCTTGTCCAAGAAACTGCTACAGGGCATGAGATTATCAGCGAATCCTTGACTTATGAGGATTATCTGGATATGGAATTTCTCAGTCGTAAGCTCGGTGTCCACATGCATGCTATTACTAAGGACGGTATCTATACTGCCAATCGCAATATCGGAACATACACTGTGCACGAATCAACCCTCGTCAACATGCCTATCTTCTACCGCACACCTGAAGAAATGGCTGACAAGGAAATCGTCAAGTGTATGTTCATCGATGAGCCTGAGGTTCTCGATACTGCAATTGAAAAGATACCAGCAGAATTTTACGAACGCTACTCTATCAACAAGTCTGCTCCTTTCTACCTCGAACTCCTTAAAAAGAATGTAGACAAGGGGTCAGCCATCACTCACCTAGCTGAAAAACTCGGATTGACCAAAAATCAAACCATGGCTATCGGTGACGAAGAAAATGACCGTGCCATGCTGGAAGTCGTTGGGAACCCCGTTGTCATGGAAAATGGAAATCCAGAAATCAAAAAAATCGCCAAATACATCACTAAAACAAATGACGAATCCGGTGTTGCCCATGCCATCCGAACATGGGTACTGTAAGAGGGTATGAATAGACGAAAACCGCTCAGTTGAGCGGTTTTTATAGTAAAATGAAATAGGAATAGGACAAATCAATTTCTAGTAATGTTTTAGAAGTCCAGATACACTATTCTAGTTTCAATCTACTATAGTATCTAATTACATACCCCCTGCTGGAATCGATAAATAGAAAAAACCTTATTTTAAGGCTCTTCCTATACTATTTATCAATAACCCTCTTTTAGAGTATGTCCGTAAGTTTGAATAATTTGTTGTATATCTTTATGCCTTAGTAATCTTGAAACAGCCCATATATCAACACCTTTTGATAATAGACTTCCTGCGAAACAAAATATGGTAGAATAGTTCTATGAATTATGAAGCAAGTAAACAACTAACTGATGCACGATTTAAGCTCCTGGTTGGTGTTCAGCGCACGACTTTTGAAGAGATGTTAGCTGTATTGAAAACAGCTTATCAAGGTAAACACGCAAAAGGGGGACGAAAACCTAAACTAAGCCTAGAATACCTTCTTATGGCGACTTCAATATGTGCGAGAATATCGAACTTATGAACAAATTGCGGCTGATTTTGGTATCCACGAAAGCAACTTAACCCATCGGAGTCAATGGGTTGAAGTAACTCTTGTTCAAAGTGGTGTTACGATTTCAAGAACTCCTCTCAGTTCTGAGGACACGGTAATGATTGATGCGACGGAAGTAAAAATCAATCGCCCTAAAAAAACAATTAGCGAATGATTCTGGTAAAAAGAAATGCCACGCTATGAAGGCTTAAGCGATTGTCACAAGTCAAGGGAGAATTGTTTCTTTGGAGCTCGCTGTGAACTATTGTCATGATATGAAGTTGTTCAAAATGAGTCGCAGAAATATCGGACAAGCTGGTAAAATCTTGGCTGACAGTGCTTATCAAGGGCTCATGAAGCTATATCCTCAAGCGCAAACTCCGAGGAAATCCAGCAAACTCAAGCTGCTAACAGCTGAAGATAAAGCCTGTAACCATGCGCTATCTAAGGAGAGAATCAAGGTTGAGAATATTTTTGACAGAGTATAGTAGATTGAAACTAGAATAGTACACCTCTACTTCTAAAACATTGTTAGAAATCGATTTGACTGTCCTGATCGATTTGTCCTGTTCTTATTTCATTTCACTATGAAAACGTTTAAAATATTTTCAACAACCTATCGAAATCATCGTAAACGCTTCGGCTTACAAATGAATTTGATTGTTGGTATTATCAATCATGAACTAGGATTCTAGTTTTGCAGGAAGTCTAATAAATATAAACCGTAAATATGCCTGCCTGCTTTTGCTATCATGGTTTGGCTACCTATCCCAAGTTCGGATAAAAATACTTTCAAGTATTTATTCAATCCATAATTTGTAGAAAGTTTATACCTTCTATCACAAGAGACCAAATCATATTTCTTTAATTCTTCACGATTATAAAGAACCTTATCTTGTTCCTCTTTCAATGCATCCAATACAGATATTAAATCTTCATCAATAATAATTTCTCTTATGGAAGTATTCGTTTTTTGAGGAATAAAATTTGTCGATTTCTAGCAAATCTTCCATACGTTTTTAGAGTTTCTCTTTCATTTTCTATTTTATAATTCACCTTCTAATTCTCTTATAATCGAGTGTAAAGATTCTTTCGTTTTGGGAACAGATTCCTTCAATATACCCTCTATAATTTTAAAATTTAAGTTAGAATAATTATGATAAATAAAATTTCTAAAACCTTTTATCTGAGTCCAGTTTATCCTATCTGAATACTTCTGTTTTACTTCCTCTGATAATTTGCCTAACGATAACTGTTCTCCTACCTGTCCTAAATTCATAGCGATAGAATCAACTACCATATCATCATCTAAAGGTAAATTATATCTTCTTGCTTTATACAAAACAGCATCGGCCTTATCAAGATATAAAACCATATCCTTCAAATATGCTATATCAGTTTCAAGAGATTGACTTCTCATAAATAACCTCTCTATCATTCAAAAAATTTTTCTTGACTAACTTCCCAATGTTTGTTTTTGGAGAAAGTAAATCACTAACCAATAGAATATCTATATTACCATCAAAAATAGTCAAAAGTCTACCATATACATCAAAATATATAGAATCATCCTCTAACTCCAAAGCAATATCAACATCACTTTTCCCATCAGCTTCGCCCCTAGCATAAGAGCCAAATAGATAAATTTTAGATAAATCATATTGTTTAGCAACAGGAACAATTTTTTCCTTTATCTGATCTATTGTATAAACCATAACCGAACCCCTTTAGATTATATCTATCCACACTTTTATTTCACCTTACTCAGAATCAAGTTTAACTTCAAAAGGAATACTTCTTGTCAACACACTTTGCTTCAAAAATAACTTCACAGCAGTTGACATATCCAACCCCAACTCATTAAAAATCGCAGTCGCTTCTTTTTTCAATTCATCATCTACTCTTACAGCAATTTGTGACATAGCATTTCTCCTTTTCTTCTTGTATATCTATTGTATCACTTTTACCAATACATATCAAACTTATTCCCTAATAAATACAGTCTTTAAATTTAAACTTGCAACTTCTTCTCTAATGCTTGTGCCAAAACTTCTGAATAGTTAATCTTTTCTCGATCAGCAAGACGAACTAGCCATTCAGGAACGGTCACGTTCTTTCTAATCGCCTTGTTACTTCTCACAAAAGGCGCAGGATCAACTTGAATCATTGATACAAAACCATCTGAAACTTCAATCTTTAAAATATCACTTGGAGTAGGCAACGCCATCCCTTCATCGATATAAGAAGCTAAAACATTTTCAAGCATTTCTCGAGCATTTTTCATCGCTTCTTCGATATTTTTTCCTTCTGTACCACCACCAAATTCTGGAAATTCTACCCAATATCCTGTTCCTTCTTTATGAAAAATAGCTGGATACGTTTTTAACATTCTACTACCCCCAACATTCTACTACCTCTGATGTAAAAAGACTTAGGAAAGTAAAAATTACAATCCTAAATCTTTGAGAATCTTTCTCTCCAATCCCTTTCCCAAATCTTCATTTCCATGAACTGGAATCGTGACAAGATAAGAAAAACCCTCTTTCTTAAAATGATGATGACTTCCTCTTTGACGAACTTCAAACCATCCATTCTCAAGAGCTAATTTCACCATTTCTTTACCTGTAAGTGGCATATATATTCGTTACCTCCTTACACTTACTATTATACGCATTATGTGTATAATAGTCAAATTAAAACAAACCACTTTTTCTCAATAACTACAAAATAAAATAGACCAGCTTCCTGATCTACTTTATTCTATATTCATTGACTTTTGGTCAAATTTTGGTCACACTTTGGTCAAAGATTCCAAAAATACTAACCTATTTTAAAAAACTAAATTGTGATGATTGCCTACAAATAAACACTTTGAATATTCTTTATGTTTCTTTACGCTTCTTATTATGCCCCCTGCAGGAATCGAACCTGCAACTACTCCTTAGGAGGGAGTTGTTATATCCATTGAACTAAGGGAGCTAGATAAAAACTCTGCTGAAAAAGCAGAGTTTTAGTCGAATTAACGACGGATTTCTTTGATACGAGCTGCCTTACCTTGAAGAGCACGCAAGTAGTACAATTTCGCACGACGTACTTTACCGTAACGAACAACTTCGATTTTTTCAACACGTGGAGTGTGGATTGGGAAGATACGCTCAACACCTACACCGTTAGAGATTTTACGAACTGTGTAGTTTTCTGAGATACCAGCACCTTTACGTGCGATAACAACACCTTCAAAAATCTGGATACGTTCACGGTTACCTTCGACAACTTTCGCGTGTACACGAACAGTGTCACCAGGACGGAATGATGGGATATCTGTACGAAGTTGACCTTCAGTCAAGCTTTGGATTAATGGATTCATTTTATTCTCCTATCTTTGTCAATCTTGAGGAATCTTCCTCAGCGGATAAACTGTATTTTTGTGCGTCCATTACACACAAGATACAGTTTACCAAATTTCCACAAAAAAGTAAAGAAATTTATAGCAGAATTCCTAAAAAAATCGCAATCAAACCACCGAGGTAGGTCAAAGCTAAATAAGAATAAAATCCCTTCCTATCACTTAACAATCTTTGGAGTTCGTCATTCAAGGTCGAAAAAGTTGTCAAACCTCCACAAAATCCTGTTGCTAAAATAGCATAGACTTCCTTAGACTCCACATGATTGTAGAATAATCCAATTAAAAAACAACCTAGAAGATTGACTATGAGCGTTCCGAGGGGCAATTTAGAAGTTTGATTATAGCGGGAAAAGAAATAGCGTACGAGTGCTCCGAAACCACAAGCAATTGCAAGATAGACCATTACCATTTCTTCCTCCCTAGAAAATAAGCTAAGAGTAGGCCTCCACCGATGCTCAAAAGCAAATACAGGACTAAACTAAGATAACGCCCTGTATCAAGCAGCTTCACAGTATCAAGCATTAGGCTGGAAAAAGTTGTTAAACCTCCACAAAAGCCCGTCCCTAGTGCTAAAATCAAGCCCTTACTAGTCCCCTTATAGACCAGATATCCCTTGACAAGATAAATCAAGCAGAAAATTCCCAGATAGTTGACAAAGAGAGTGCCCCAAGGAAAGTCTGGACTGGCTGATAACCAAGTAGAAACAAGGTAGTGCACAAGTCCGCCCAACATAGCAGCTATAAAAATGCCTAGCGGATAAAATTGTTCTTTTTTCATTTGATATTCTGATTCTGATAATCACGCGAACGTTTGAGTATGTCCGAAAAAGTCGCGACAATAGTTTCCTGATAGCGCTTATCTCCTACACGACTTCTAACCTTTTCAAAAATAACCGCTTCTCTCTTGGTATCTAAAATCGGTTTACCTGAAGCTTTCTTATAGGCAACTACACCCTCAACCAAATGCATTCGTTCTTCTAAGAGCTTGACGATTTGGTCGTCGATTTGATCAATTTCTTGACGAATACTATCTAAATCCATACAGTCTCCTCCTTTATTTGAATTATTGTATCAAAAAGCCACCAAATAGGCTAGTAAAATCCTAACTCACGATAAGAAAAATGCACTGATTGATTACATCAGCGCACGTTTATACTTATCCTACTTTAGCAGCCAATTCTTCTGCGAATTGTTCCAAGCGCTCAATGTCTTCTTCCTCAGCAGAGAGATCAACTTTAACACATTCTGAACCTTTTTCTGCTCCTGTCGAAACAAAAACACGATCAAAGTCATCAACAGCCTTACAGAATTCATCGTAGAAGGTATCTCCTGAACCAACCACTCCGTAGATTTTGCCATTCAAGTTGAGATCTGCTAGGTCTTCGTAGAAGTCCATCATCTCATCTGGCAATTCACCATCACCATAAGTATAGGTCGCAACGATAGCGATGTCTGCTTCCAAGAAGTCTGAAGCGTCAACAGTTGTACATTCATCAACATCGACATCCAAGCCCAAGTCACGTAATTTGTCTGCTACAATATCTGCAATTTCTTCGGTATTACCGGTCATACTGGCAAATACAATTTTTGCTAATACCATATCGTCCTCCTCAATTTATCTTTCTCCATTATATCACATCTTTTTCATTTTAAAAATAAAAATTCTTGTGCTACAATGAAATGAGAAAGAATTGAGGTTATTTATGGAAATTTGCCATCAAATTTTAGAAAAAATCAAAGAATACGACACGATTATCATTCATCGTCATATGAAACCAGACCCTGATGCCTTGGGAAGTCAGGTGGGTTTGAAAGCTCTTCTCAAACATCATTTCCCAGAAAAAAACATCAAAGCAGTTGGTTTTGATGAACCAACTCTTACTTGGATGGCTGAAATGGATTCTGTTGAAGATAGTGCCTACCAGAGCGCCCTTGTCATCGTCTGTGATACAGCTAATACCGCTCGTATCGATGATAAGCGCTATAGTCAAAGTGATTTTCTCATTAAGATTGACCATCATCCAAATGATGATGCATATGGCGACTTATCTTGGGTAGATACTAGTTCAAGTAGCGCTAGTGAGATGATTACCCTATTTGCCCAAACAACCCAGCTAGCCTTGTCAGATTGCGCTGCTGAGTTGCTCTTTGCAGGAATCGTTGGCGATACAGGTCGTTTCCTCTACCCTTCTACCACTGCACGGACTCTTCGCCTGGCTGCTTATTTGAGAGAACATAACTTTGACTTTGCGGCTCTCACTCGCAAAATGGACACTATGAGTTACAAAATTGCTAAACTTCAAGGCTACATCTACGACCATCTGGAAGTGGATGAAAATGGTGCTGCTCGTGTTATCCTGAGTCAGGAAATCTTGAAACAATTTAATGTTACCGATGCTGAAACTGCAGCCATTGTCGGTGCACCTGGACGCATTGACAGCGTCAGTCTCTGGGGAATTTTTGTGGAGCAGGCTGATGGCCACTACCGCGTTCGCTTACGTAGTAAAATCCATCCTATCAATGAAATCGCCAAGGAACATGATGGTGGAGGCCACCCTCTAGCAAGTGGTGCTAATTCCTATAGCCTAGAAGAAAACGAAATCATCTACCAAAAGTTAAAAAACTTGCTTAAAAACTGATAAAATACTTGCCAAACTTTTCAGAATCTGATAGACTAGTATGGTAACAATCTATGGCTCGCAAAGAGACCATGGCAGAAAGGAAATATTGTAAAATGAAAAAAGATATCCATCCAGAATATCGCCCAGTTGTCTTCATGGACACAACTACTGGTTACCAATTCCTTAGCGGTTCAACAAAACGCTCTAACGAAACAGTTGAGTTCGAAGGCGAAACTTACCCATTGATCCGTGTGGAAATTTCATCAGACTCACACCCATTCTACACCGGACGTCAAAAGTTCACTCAAGCAGATGGACGCGTGGATCGTTTCAACAAAAAATACGGTCTCAAATAATGAGAAAAAGACAGCTTCGGCTGTTCTTTTTTGTTTCTTGAAATCAACTGCTGTTTTCATGTTCCAAACTAAAAAAACTTTACACTCTCGATAGTTTCTAGAGTACAAAGTTTTCTCTTGCCTAAAAAATATAAAAGATATATACTAGCTATATATAGTATAGATTGGAGATATACCATGACGACATCACTTACTAAACAGTACAATTTTAAAATCAATGAGTCATCAATGGAACAAGCTAGAGCTATCATCAAGGAAAAAGGAATGACTATGACGGATGCTATTAGTCTTTTTATCGAGCAGATTGTACTCGAACAGGATTTGCCAATAAAAACTGCAGAAGATATACATCGTGAGCGATTGATTCAGGAACTACAAGCCCAATCTGAACGCTCCTTAAGAGAATACGAATCCGGAAAAGGAACTTCCCTAGACAATATGAGGCTACGATATGGCTTATAAAGTGAGTCTTTCTACTGAAGTGAGTCAGGCAATTGACAATATCCATGACTACATTACTACTGTTCTTTTATCACCTCAGTCTGCTAAGAATACTGTAGCCAGAATTTTAGACGGCTTAAAAAGTTTAGAAACTTTTCCTGAAGCTGGCTTTGATGCAGATGAAAAAATCGGACTAAAAATCAACAGTAAGTACCCTACGCGAGGAAAAATTATCGGTCAGTATATCTTGCTTTACTTTATCGACCAGACTCAAAGAACTGTTTTTCTTTCCCACTTATTTCACACCAAAAGTGACTATGTTACCTTGCTCCAAAGCAAAAATAACAAAAACTCAAAATCATCATTTTAATGTCCACCACTCTCTTAATAACCTTGTACTTATAAGGAACACAGTCTTCATTTTAACTAAAAAATAAAAAAACTTTGCACTCTAGCTAGCCACGCGATGGCTTCCAGAGTACAAAGTTTTTTATTAGACAAGGTTTAGTCTTCCTTATCTTGATTTTCAGCTCCTTTAACTGCTTTTTTAAATTCAGATAGCATTTTACCGATTGACTCGCCTAGTTCAGGCAATCGTTTTGGTCCAAATATCAAGAGAGCTCCTAAAACGATGATAATCAATCCTGGTGCTCCAATATCACGTAAGATTCCCATTCCTCTCTCCTTTCTGCTTGCGTTTCATAATGTGTTTGCTAATAGCAATACTTAATTCATAGAGTAATATCAAGGGGGCAGTCATTGCCAAATCGCTGACAAAGTCAGCTGGTGTTAAGATGACTGCGAGTACCAATAAGATAAAATAGGCATATCGGCGATAAGCAGTCAATAATTCTGGTCCAATGAGTCCAATCGACGTCAAAAAGGCAATGATAACTGGCAATTCAAAAATCAGAGCCAAAGGCAAGGTCGTTTGAAAAACAAAAGACAGATAATTTTGGGCGGTTAACTGCGTTTCAAATAGACCTTCTCCCAACCCTAATAAAACCTGAAGTAAGGCCGGTGTTACAAAGTAAAAACCAAAAGCCAGTCCAACTAGAAAACAAAGGAAACTAGCTGGAATATAGGCAAAGACAGCTCTAGCTTCTTCCTTCTTTAAACCGGGTTTAATGAAAGACCAAATATGATACACCGTGTAAGGCAAGGTGATAGTAAAGGCCATCAGACTAGCCAAACGTATGTAAATCCATAAAATATCATTAGGCCCTAAAACAATCAACTTTTGCTGAAAAGATTGGGTCACATACTGGTAAATCTGGTCTGCAAACAGCAGAGAAGCAGAGAATACCAAAAAGAAACAAATGACTACTGCCAATAGTCTCTTTCTAAATTCTACCAGATGTTCAACGATTGTCAATTCTTTTCTATCCATTTATTTTTCACCCTGTCTAAAAGTGACAATCAAGACAATAATAACAAAGACTAGCTGGCTAACCAAGCCTTCCCAACTTGGATAAATTCCAAGCAAGTCGATCGTTGGAAAGCCTGTCACTAAGTGATTTGGTGCCATATTGGTCAACTGAAGAGCATGGATACTAACCCCCAGCATCTTGAAGGCTAGGGCATAAATCATCCAAGTCAGGATAAAGAAGACCTTATGTGGCAGGAAGAATTGACTGGCCTTGTTCATCACAACGGCAATAATTACCAGAACCAGCAAGGCAAGTGAAATTCCCAAGACAAATTCAAAACTGGAAATTCTTGGTAAAATCCCAACATAAAAGAGAATGGTTTCTGCTCCCTCACGGAAAACAGCTAGAAAACTGAGGGCAAACATGGAAATAAAGGAGCCTGTTTTGGTCACTGTTTCCATTTGTGACTCCATAAAGGTATTCCATTTTTTGACCGAGGATTTGCTGTGGAGCCAGATTCCAATCAAAATCATCATAGCTACTGCAAAAATTCCCACTGCTCCTTCGATGATTTCACGATTGGAGCCTGATGTTACTGCTGGAAAGGCAATTTGCAGGATAAAAGCAATAAGGAGACTAGCCATGATTCCAGTGATAGCACCACCATAAACCCACTTGAGTCCCTTTCGCATCTTGGCTGCTTTCAAGGTCGTCACCAAGGCCATGACGATTAAGAGAGCCTCTACCCCTTCTCTCAGGAGAATCAGCATGGCATCAAAGGCATTGTAACGTGCGCTAGTATCAATTTGTGATAAATCTGCAATCAGTTTTTCTAATTTTTCTTGGTATTCCTTCTCACTTCCCTTGACCATAATCACAGGGCTTTCACTTTCCACTCGAGTATAGAGGGAAGGATTGGTCGTGCTAACAGAGCCTTCAATCGTTGGCCAGATAGTGATGAATTCCTTCATGCTAGCTGCTCCTGATGCTTGATCACCAGCTTGGAATTGTTCCAAAGCCTTTGTCAAAAGGGCAATACCGTCTTTAAGACTCAAATCAGAAGATGTTGCTACGACTGCTTTTCCAGCTACAAAATCATCAATAGCCTTTTTTAAGTCCTCAAAGGAAATCTGGATTGAATTAAAATCTGTAGGCTCGGTTTCCATACTACTACGCAAGAAAGAAATAGCTGTTTCAACACGTCCATAATGGGCCGTACTATTGTCACGAACCACACTTTCATTGATGGTCCAAGTGGAATTCATTTTCTTAAAGGCCTCTCGGACCTTTTCCAAATCTTTGGAAGTAATAGCCTGTTCCAAGGCTTCAAAACGTAGACTCAGACGGTTTAGCAATTTTTCCTTTTCCGCATCTAGGTCAATAGGATTTTGTTCTTTTTCAAAAGCTAATAGGGCTGCAGAAATTTCGGTGAGTTTGTCTTCAGTAATCTCGCCTGATTGAGCTAACTTTTCCTTAACAACTTTACCAGCCTCAGAATTGCTGTCTTCTACTCTTTCGAAGTCTGATGCCATCTTCTGAACGAGTTTCTGAGCCTCAGACTGACTCCCATTTTTGACCGCTTTAGAAGCATCTGTGATTTTCACAAAGTAAAAACTCAGACTTTCTTGGGCACCTACTGGGGAAAGAATTAAAAGTGACAAAGCTAAAACTAGTAACCAGCTTTTAGCCTTCCAATAATTTCTGACCAATGTAGCCCCCTTTCTCCACACCACCAAAGCAAGCAAAGAGTCCACTACCGATGTGAGTGATGTATTCATTCATCTTATCAGTAGCGCCTAGATTGGTTTGAACCTTGACAAAGTTATCAGGATCCTTCTGGAAAGAAATAAAGAGCAAGCCCGTATCAAACTGGCCAGTTTTTTCATCAATTCCATCAGAGTAAGAATAAGAACGACGCAAAAGCGGCTTGTCCACTTCCTTAGCCAAACGAACATGCGAATCATCAGGCAAAAGACTCAAATCCACTTCATCAAACTCATTTTTCTTACCGAAAGGGGCACCACTTTCCTTGTAACGACCAAAGGTATTTTCTTGTTCTTCAAGACTAGTACGATCCCAAGTTTCTAAAAACATCTGAATCCGACGAACTGCCATATAAGAACCATTTTCCATCCAGTCCTTACTATCAGCCCAAATGACGCGGTCAAAGTCTTTCTCCTTGGTTGGATTTGCTGTTCCATCCTTAAAACCAAAGAGGTTACGCGGAGTCTCCATTCGATCCCCGATAGCTGCAAAACCAGACTGACTCCAACGAAGGGTCACGGCATTTCTCCCCTTACGGATGAGATTGCGAATAGCGTGAAAGGCAACCTGCTCATCATCTGCACAGGCCTGGATGACAATATCTCCACCAGTATATTTTTCACGCAATTGCTCTTTAGGAAAAGGCGGTAAATCCCTGAAAACTTGAGGACGCTTGTTTTCCAAGTTCATCTTTTTCAAGAAACTCGCAGAGACACCAAAAGTCAGCGTCAAACGATGAGGGTTGAGCCCGACTGTCTCACCAGTATCACTCGGAGGCAAGAGAGCATTCTGGCCATCTTTTTTGACCAATTCCCCCTCAACCAACTTGGCACTATAATCCGTCCAATCCTTGAATAGCTGGATAATCTTATCTCTATCCGTCGTATGCAGGTCCAAGACAACAAAATAGATATTCTTTTGCATGGGCGTACTAATCCCAGCTTGATGCTTGCCATAAAAAGCAATTTTTTCATTTCCGTACGAGATTTTTTCCTGACTTCCTAGCTTAGGTGCGAAAAAAGCAGAAGCACCAGAGAGTCCTAGCGCTAAACCAGCCCCTCCAATCCCTGCTTTTTTTAGAAATTCTCGACGGTCCATTTTCTTTTCAAAAAACTTTTCGTCTTTTTCAGTCATGACTCTTATTCTCCACTAAGAAATTTACCCATTTGTGATAGAGGCTCACCAAGTTTTGTCACAGCTTCTGACAATTCTTTGGTATCTTCTGTTGTCAAATCTGTATAGAGCTTGTAGTGTTCCTTGTCGGTCTTGTGTTTGTCCAACAAATCATTGACAGACTTGAAGTCCGCTTCCAATTCTTTAACTAGGTTAGCGTCTGATTTTTCAAGCAAAGGTTTAAAGAGTTGGAAAATCTTCTCAGCTCCCTCGATATTGGCACGGAAGTCATACAAGTCTGTATGAGAATAAATTTCCTCTTCCCCTGTAATCTTACTTGTTGCAACTTCGTTAAGCAAGTCGACTGCCCCAGTCAGCATAACCTTGTAGTCCACATCAACAGTTGCAATCTTGGCTTTCAATTCCTTGATATCATTGACCAACTGATCACCATAGCTTTCAGTTCCTTTAGTTGTATTGTCTTCCCAAAGGATACGCTCAATACGGTGGAAACCTGACCATCCCTCTTCTGTCTTGTTTTCGTCCATATAGTCTGCCAAACGGAAGTCAATCTTGACATCTGACTCACCAAAACTTTCAGCAATTGGTTCTGAACGCTCATAGGACATACGAATCAGTGGATAAACCTTCTTAGCTTCTTCTAACTTACCTTCTTTCAACAGTTTGACAAAGCCTTCTGTATCTGTCAACAGTTTATCGATTTGCTCTTGCACAAAAGTCTTATAGTCAGCAGTGGCCTTATCAAGCATTTTCTGCTTGTCTTCAGACAAGGCTGTCACCTTGGACGAATCACTCGTATTGCTTGGCTTAGATTGGTTATTAGCACAAGCTGTCAATAGCAAGGCTGAAGATAAAAGGACAAAACCTAGTTTTTTCATTGTATACTCCTATCGGTTCAGGAAACCTGAATTCATTTTACGTTTCATTATACTATGTTTTTTCTAATCTGTCAATAAATTTTCAGACAATTTAATGTTATGTTTTCTCAATCTACCAGACTTAATACGACTTTGTAACTTGTAATCTTGTAAACGATACATGGTCGGAACATAAAAGAAATCACCACTTTTATGTAACTTAATCGCAACTTAATCGCAACAAGAACATTATTATCAAATCTTTTTACATATTCAAAACTGGCGTCTTTCTCTCGTGGATTGATGCCGACGAAATCTGGGTTCCTTAGTATGAGTTCCAGGTCTTCAATATGATGAATCACATCATTGTGATGGCCTTTTATCATATGACTTCTCAAACCGTCTTTGTTGACCTTTATGTCGCTCGCTTCAAGAACAATATCAAAAATTTCTTTTACTTCATCGGTAATCTGACCGATTTTTTTCATGATCCATAATTTCCTCCGTTATTCCACAACTATTATATCACAATCATAGTGTATATCAGGATATATCAAACTCTATTATTCGTTAGATACTCAATTTTAACTTTTCCCTTTTCCTCAAAATAATAGTATAATAGAGGTAGAATTTAGAATCGAGGTACACCTATGGCTGTAAAATTTACAAAACGAGACGACTTGGACAAGATGTTTGAAGAGTTTGCTAAACTCCCAGATTTGAAACAAGTCACTTTCCCTGATGACAAAGAGAAAAAAGCCAAAGCAGAAAAGAAAAGCTAGATGACTGCTTTCCAACAACTCCCATCTAGTGTACTTCAAACTGGAGCCATTTTTCTCTCCATTATCATTGAAGCCCTCCCCTTCGTTCTGATAGGAAGTATTGTCTCAGGGCTGATTGAGGTCTATATCACACCTGACAAGGTTTATCATTTTCTCCCTCGAAATCGTTGGGGGAGAATCTTTTTTGGCACCTTCGTCGGGATACTTTTTCCCTCTTGTGAATGTGGGATTGTCCCCATTATCAATCGTTTTCTGGAAAAAAAGGTTCCCAGTTACACGGCCGTTCCCTTTCTTGTGACAGCACCTGTTATCAATCCCATTGTTCTTTTTGCGACCTATTCTGCCTTTGGCAACTCCTTCCATGTCGCCCTATTACGAGCTCTGGGTTCCATTCTTGTAGCTGTAATACTAGGAATTTTTCTAGGATTTTTCTGGCAAGAACCGATTCAGAAAGAAAATCGTCTGACTTGTCATGAGCATGATTTTTCTTACTTGAGTTCTGCAAAAAAAGTTTTTCAAGTCTTTGTGCAGGCCATTGATGAATTTTTTGATACGGGGCGTTATTTGGTATTTGGCTGCCTCTTTGCTTCTATAATACAGGTCTACGTTCCGACTCGGATTCTGACCTCTATCAGTGCGACCCCTCTTTTTGCCATCCTGCTCTTGATGATTTTATCCTTTCTTCTTTCGCTCTGTAGTGAGGCGGATGCCTTTATAGGTGCTTCTCTTCTCTCGAGTTTCGGTTTGGCTCCAGTTCTGGCCTTTCTCGTCATTGGCCCAATGCTGGATATCAAAAATATTCTCATGATGAAAAATTACTTGAAAGCACGATTTATTAGTCACTTCATTACGATTGTGACTCTGGTCGTTTTAGCCTATTCTCTCTTGATTGGAGTCATCCTATGATTCGATTTTTAGTTTTAGCTGGCTATTTTGAACTGACTATTTACCTCCATCTGTCGGGCAAACTAAACCAGTACATCAACATGCACTATTCCTATCTGGCCTATATCTCCATGGTGCTTTCCTTTATTTTGGCAATTGTTCAACTGTATATCTGGATGAAGCAAGTCAAAACCCACAGTCATCTGAACAGCCGATTGGCCAAGATGACGAGTATTTCTCTTCTGGCTATTCCACTTGTCATCGGCTTAACTTTCCCAACTGTTAGCTTGGATTCTCAGACCGTTTCTGCCAAAGGCTATCATTTCCCCCTATCGGAAGGAACGGATCTGGCCATTCAGACAAGCGAAGGGACGACAAGCCAATATTTGAAACCAGATACCAGTTCTTATTTTTCAAAATCAGCCTATGAAAAGGAAATGCGAACGGCGGCGGATAAATACTTGTCCCAGGATAGCATTCAGATCACTAATGAAAACTATATGGAGGTCATGGAGGCTATCTACGACTATCCAGATGAGTTTGAGGGCAAGACAATCCAGTTTACAGGCTTTGTCTATAACGACCCCAGTCATGCCAATAGTCAATTTCTGTTCCGATTCGGCATTATCCACTGTATCGCAGATTCTGGTGTCTATGGATTGCTGACCAAGGGAAATACCCGGCAGTATGAAAACAACACTTGGATTACGGCCAAAGGAAAACTGCTCAATCACTACCATAAAGAACTCAAACAAAATCTCCCAACCTTGGAAATCGACAGCTTTACAAAAGTCGATAAACCAGAAAATCCCTATGTTTATCGAGCTTTTTAAGAAAATCAAGATAAAAACGAACAAGTTCTCTTCTGAATGACAGAAAAGAGCCTGTTCGTTTTTTTTGTTATATGAGAATTAGTGACTTGTAGATTTTCATCTTATACCATTTCAAGCCATACAAGCAACTCAGTGAGAATAAGAGAACCACTCATTAATCATACTAGCGATTTTTTTGGGTGCTTGAGTATAAAGCTCATGGCCAACGTTTTCTAGAAAAATAGTATCAAAATAATCTGGTAATTCTTTTAGTGTTTCCTCTCTCCATGTAGCTTCATTAGGATAGCGAGGACTAATAAACAAGGTATCTCCCACTTCTCTCTTAAAAGCTTGTATTTTTCTCCGTAAGCGGAGTATCGCTTCTATATTTTCATAATTTATAGCCAACTCATATCTATTATACTCAGAATTCCAGTGATAGGACTGCCTTACGGCTTTCTCCATATTTTCTGACCAATGCTTTGCTTCAGATTTTTCTTTAGAAATAAGAAGAGCTAAGTCCGAAACGATTTGAGATTTGATATAATTTTTAGTTTCCTCTAACTCTGTATCTAAAGGTAAAATCTTATCTAAATCTAGATAGCCACCATCCAAAAGAATCAGTTTCTTCACTTCTTGAAATTCCGATGCGAGATAACGAGCCAAATCTCCTCCAAGAGAATGGCCTATCAGACAGATAGATTCTTCCTCTTCTATCGATTTTTTAAACCATGATTTCAATTCTGTTTCATCTCGAAGATGCTTTTCATAAGGATTTAGAAAATAGACCTGCGAATCTAGTTCTTGAAGAAGATCCTTGCTATGATAGACATTGCTTCCCAAACCGCCAATAAAATACATTTTCATTCTCTACTTAATACTATGCTTATTCATCTTTTGTTCAAAGATAGTTGTGATAATCTGACGTAATTCTTCTCGTTCTTTTTCTGGAATCTCACCACTTGTTTGAGCTGCAGCGTAGAGTTCAAGGTGTTCGATTGAAATGCGTTTAATCGTACGTGTCGTAGCATGTTTTCTGACGAAAAATGGGATTCGCTTAATCAAGTCTTGTGGGACAAGCGCAAGAATCTTCTCAGCAGTTTCCTTGTCACTAATCTTAGACGTCGTCAGCCCATTCTTTATCATTTCCTGTTCTTTTTCTGTAAAATCTTTTAATTCCATCTGATTAGTCCTCCTATTTTCTCTAAGTTAAATTATATAGCAATCTGGATAAAACTACAAATGGACTATCTGGAAATAGGTGCAATACTGTAAAGACGAGTCTGTTCTTTAATTATAAATCTTCCTCCTCAGTCACTTCCCATACTTCTGATTGATAGCCATTCCCATCAATATCGTATCTTTGGATATAGCCAATAAATGTTTCATTTTTTCGTGGTTTCTGGCTATTAACGATTGAAATAACCCACCAACTCATCAAAAATAGAAATAAAAGTCCTAGGATTACTGTCATATCATACCACCATTAAAGTTTAACCCACTTATCATTATCCATGATAAAAGGCTGAGCCAGTCCCTCGCCTGTATAATCCGCATACTTGGTGCCTAAATACTTGTAACAATCTTCCTTGCTGGCAAATTTAATCGCTTGGTAGGGCTCTTCGAAAGTCAATTTCTCTACAAATAAGAAACCGTCATCAGCCGGTACTAAGACTCCAACGTGGCCTACAAACAGATACTCACCATCCAGATTGTCGTGCAAGACTACAGATAGCATTCGAGCTTTGTCGTTGAATTGAAATTGGGAGAAGAATGTTTCCATCTTTTCAGCGTGAACCTTGACATCCGTCGTTGCCTCAGTTGGAACTCTCGAAAATAGAATATCAAACTCTTCCTTATCTTGTGAATCAAAGACCTTCCCCTTATCAATCGCATCGTTATCTAGGAAAAGCAATTGATCATTCTTATCAAGTTTTGGAATGGTGACTGAATTTTTCAAAAGACAATAACTATTGATACGGCAGTTGGTTCCAACAAAATCACCCTTCTTTTGATTCCAGAGATGACTGATTTTTTCAACATCGTATTCTGTGTGAGTAAAGGAAGTGAAATCTCCTGATAAGCCAGTTGAGCCGACAATGGTATTGTAATCATTAACGAGATTAAAAAAGGCATCAACACTATTTGGATCCAAGTGAGCTGATAAGAGAGATTTGACCTCTTCTGTACTTACCTGATTGTTTAGGTTGGTGTATGAAGCTTTCCATGGAACTTTCGTTGAACTACTTTGCCTTTGACTCGTCCCATTCGAAGTTGTAGCATCTTGCTGACAAGCTGCCAAGCCTAAAAACAAAGCTGAACAGATTCCTAATATGGCTAATTTTCTTGATTTCTTCATCTTTTTCTCCTAAATGTCTTGGATTAAAGTTTCTTTAACTACTGATTTACAGATATTGATTACTTTCTCATTTAATATGCTCATCGTCTTTCCCTCCGATTTGTTTTTTTGTTATTTCCTTAAGCTTGATTTAATTATAATAGGCGTTTCGTGCTCTGTCAACAATTTTTTTACGAAAACACAACAAAGTTTTCATTTTCGTGGATTTCGTGTTATGCTTTACTTATAAAAACAGAAAGCGATTTCATTCGTGGATAAAGAAGAGATTGCGATTGTTACATGCGAAAAATAAAACAATATAGACTAGTAATGGTTGGACTCAATAAGAATTGAGTACTAAGATTGGTATAAGTAAAAACACCCTTGGAAACTATGAAAAAAGGGGTAGGTCTACTAAGAAAAATACTATATTTGACTTAGTTAAAGTATTCAGTAGCTTGATTGATGTCCTCTTTCCTCCAGTTCAAAAGGATTCTCCTAGCGATATCCAATCTATCTACGACCAACGGGCATCACCCAGACAAGGTAAAGTACTGACCTATGCCGATAGGCAACTGTATGAGAAGAAAAACGATGATAAACGAAGTATCGCAAAAATCATCAGACTGGACGACTACAGACAGACTACTTACTCTCGTGTTAGGTAGTTTATCTCTGCAGGTAGCCGCTCGATGCAGGACGACAATTTAGATATGGAGTTTCCATTCTATGAGGATGAAATCCCAGACGACTACGACGCAATCGCTTATGTCGTCAGCAAGTCCATGGAGCCAAAGATAAGAAACGGCAACTACCTATTTATCAAGAATCCCCCACAGATTGACTATAATACCATCGTCATCTTCCAAGTAGACGGTGCTAACTAGGTCAAGAAACTTCGCCAAGGCTACCTCAAAAAACTCAATCCCGAATACCCCGACATCTGCCTAGACGAAAGCAACCGTATTCGCACCATCGGAAAAGTTGTCAGGCTGTATAGGGAGAATTAAAAAAGAGGGAGAATGACGATATAAAACAAACAGATTTTAAAAGATTCGAAAAACTTTGAAAAAGTTCATTCTACATTTCAAAAAAGAATAAGTGACCTAAAGCAGATTATATTTTGTTAAACAATAGTGATATGTAAATTTAGAGAAAGGCATTTAAGATCACTTTTCAAAAGGCAAATACTAAACTAGCGAAACCGATAAACCAGCCCCTTAGTTCCCATATTTTCAGGCACACACTCTTTAGTACACTAGCTGAGAAGAATATCCCATTAAAAGCTATAATGGTTAGAGTGGGACACAAAGACGCTAAAACAATAAATAACATCTACACTCACGTAAGTAAAATAATGGAGCAAGCTGCTTTGGAGGTTTTAAATACCATATCATTAAATCGAAAATATATCAGATCGAATCTAGACAAGTAGATTGCGATTGCTAAAACATTTGTAGAAATTCATTTGACTTTTCTAATCAATTTGTGCATATCTTATTTCATACTCAATGAAAATCAAAGAGCAAACTAGGAAGCTAGCCGCAGGTTGCTCAAAGCACTGCTTTGAGGTTGTGGATAGAACTGACGAAGTCAGCTCAAAACATGGTTTTGAGGTTGTAGATGAAACTGACGAAGTCAGTAACCATACCTACGGCAAGGCGACGCTGACGTGGTTTGAAGAGATTTTCGAAGAGTATTACCTTCAAGAAACTCCATTGATGCCCCACCACCGCGTCACAAATACCTACACTGACACAAAAAGGTGACATAGCCACCTTTTTGGGCTCTATAATATTTGTAGTGGGTAAATCCCCTATGGATATCATTAATAAGGATACATACAAGGAACTCATCGCCAAACTGGACTATGAAGCTCCATCTTGCCCTGAGTGCGGAAGTCAAATGAAGAAATATGACTTTCAAAAACCGTCGAAAATTCCTTACCTCGAAACGACTGGTATGCCTACTAGAATTCTCCTTAGAAAGCGTCGATTCAAGTGCTATCACTGTTCAAAAATGATGGTCGCTGAAACTTCTATCGTCAAGAAAAATCACCAAATTCCTCGTATTATCAACCAAAAAATTGCGCAAAAGTTGATTGAAAAGACTTCTATGACCGATATTGCTCATCAGCTGGCCATTTCAACTTCAACTGTCATTCGAAAGCTCAATGACTTCCACTTTGAGTGTAATGTTAGAAATCTGCCTGAGATTATGTCTTGGGACGTTGAAACAGTCCGGGGAGTGACTGTTTCAATCGGGAGATGGAGATGAGCTTCATTACGCAAGATTTTAACAATCTCAATATCATCACTGTTCTTGAGGGAAGAACACAAGCTATCATTCGTAATCACTTTCTTAAGTATGATAGAGCTGTCCGATGTCGCGTCAAAATTATTACTATGGATATGTTTAGTCCTTATTATGCCTTGGCTAAACAGATTCGCTTTCAAATTTCTAGGCTCAGGCTGAAACAGTCTCCCAGACTGTTTCACTCCCGAATGCTAAAATCGTTCTAGATCGCTTTCATATTGTACAACATCTTAGCCGTGCTATGAGTCGTGTGCGTGTCCAAATCATGAACCAATTCGATAGAAAATCTCATGAATACAAGGCTATCAAGCGCTACTGGAAGCTCATTCAACAGGATAGTCGTAAATTGAGTGATAAACGTTTTTATCGCCCTACTTTTCGTATTCACTTGACCAATAAAGAGATTCTTGACAAGCTTTTGAGCTATTCAGAAGACTTGAAACACCACTATAATCTCTATTGGCTCTTACTTTTTCACTTCCAGAATAAAGAGCCTGACAAATTTTTCGGACTCATTGAGGACAATCTAAAGCAGGTTCATCCTCTTTTTCAGACTGTTTTTAAAACCTTCCTCAAGGATAAAGAAAAGATTGTTAACGCCCTTCAACTACACTATTCTAACGCCAAACTGGAAGCGACCAATAATCTCATCAAACTTATCAAGCGCAATGCCTTTGGTTTTCGAAACTTTGAAAACTTCAAAAAACGGATTTTTATCGTTCTGAATATCAAAAAAGAAAGGACAAAATTTGTCCTTTCTCGAGCTTAGCTGACTTCAACCCACTACAGTTGACAAAGAGCCCAAAAAAGCCTATCACACAAGCTCTAAAGCTGGATATGATAGGTTTTTATATTTTTCTTAACGTACTGTGCGGATACGCATTGTATTTGTACGAACAGCTTCTCCTACTGGTACACCAGCAACGATAACGATATCATCGCCTGACTCAACGAGACCTGCTTCTACCGCTTTACGTTCAGCGATTTCGAACATATCGTCAGTTGAAGATGGAGCATCTGTCAACATTGGGATAACACCCCAGTTCAACATCAATCCACGTTCTGTCAATTCATCAAATGTCAATGCTAAGATGTCAGCATTTGGACGGTATTTAGAAATCAAACGTGCAGTATGACCTGTCTTAGTAAGAGTTACAACCAATTTGATATCCATTGAGTTAGTAGCATCTTTAACAGCTGAAGCCATTACTTCTGTCTTAGAGTTACGTTCAAATGAATCTGAATCCAAACGTCCGTATTCATTAAGAAGAGTTTGAGCGTTCTTGTCTATTGTAGCCATTGTAGTTACTGACTCGAGTGGGTATTTACCGTTTGCAGACTCGCCTGACAGCATTGTAGCGTCAGTTCCGTCGATAACAGCGTTGAATACGTCTGATACTTCTGAACGAGTTGCACGTGGTTTTTCAGTCATTGTTTCAAGCATGTTTGTTGCAGTGATAACAACTTTACCTGCAGCATTGACTTTCTTGATAATCATTTTTTGGTAAACTGGAACCATTTCGAATGGTACTTCGATACCCATATCACCACGAGCGATCATGATACCATCAGCTGCTTCGATGATTTCATCCAAGTTATCGATACCTTGTTGATTTTCGATTTTAGCGAACAATTGAACATGCCCGTTTCCAGTTTCTTCACAGATTGCACGAACTTCGTTCACGTCTTTTGCAGTACGTACGAATGAAATCGCAATAAAGTTGATACCTTGTTCAAGACCAAAGCGGATATCGTCGTTATCACGTTCAGCAAGGGCTGGGAAAGGAATTTTAGTGTTAGGAATATTCACACCTTTTTGTTTAGCGATGATACCATCGTTTTCAACTTCCACTTCAAATTCACGAGTTGCGTCATCTTTAGCAACCACACGAAGACCAAGTTTACCGTCGTCAACCAACACTTGACGACCAACTTCAACATCATCATAGATATCCAGAGCACCAGCAACGTTCAATGCAATCACTTCACGAGTTGATTTGATTCCTTGTTTAGTTGCAACACGGATTTTCTCACCAGTTTTGTATGAATACTCTTTAGCTTCACCTTCGAACAATTCTGTACGGATTTCTGGTCCTTTTGTATCAAGAAGGAAACCAACTTTTTTACCTGCAAGTTTTTCAGCAAGTTTAACAGTTGCCATACGCTCACCTTGTTCTTGGTGGTCACCGTGTGAGAAGTTGAAACGGAATGTGTTAGCACCAGCTTCAATCAATTGAGCAATGTTTTTAGCTGAAGCTTCAACATCAAGTTTTTCACCCCAGT
The DNA here is from genome assembly GCF_013277355.1 of Streptococcus sp. 1343. NCBI lineage: Bacteria > Bacillati > Bacillota > Bacilli > Lactobacillales > Streptococcaceae > Streptococcus > Streptococcus sp. 1343. Next base: position 73,088 of record NZ_VMMT01000041.1, on the reverse strand, counting down.
ATCCGTCATCACCGAATTTTTTACCACCACGGATTTCTACCGCAGGACCCAAAGTTGCAACGATTTTTACACGTTTGTTCATGATTTTTGTGACTCCTTTATAGATATGACCTTTTTGGTCTTATTAACTAAATTGTAAATTATGACAAGCTCTTATTCAAGCTAGATAGCTCAATATCGGCTTTGTGTGGGTTGTTAACTACAATCTTACCTTCTGCAGTAAGGCTAAACAATGCTCCTTCTTCTGCCGTTCCAAGAATTTGGTTTTCAACCATTTTCTCGTTACGGATACCAACCGCAACACCACCAATACCTTCTTTAAGAAGTTTAACAGCATGGGCACCCATACGTGACGCCAATACACGGTCACGCGCAGTTGGAGAACCACCACGTTGAATATGTCCAAGTTCTGTCACACGAAGGTCGCTTGTATCTCCAGCTTCTTTAAGTTTTTGACCAAATTCAGCTGCTGACATCACACCTTCAGCTAAGACGATGATATTGTGTTTTTTACCACACTCATAACCACATTTAATGCTTTCTACGATGTCTTCAATCTTGAATCCTTCCTCAGGAATGATGATTTCATCTGCACCAGTTGCAATACCAGCCCAAAGAGCGATATCACCAGCGTTACGTCCCATAACTTCAATAACAAAAGTACGACGGTGACTTGATGATGTATCACGAATCTTATCAATAGCATCCATAGCAGTTGTAACCGCTGTGTCAAAACCGATTGTAAAGTCAGTACCAACGATATCGTTATCGATTGTACCTGGAAGACCGATAGCAGGGAAACCATGCTCAGTCAAACGCATAGCGCCGTGGTAAGAACCGTCTCCACCGATAACAACTACACCTTCAATGCCGTGTTTTTTCAATTGCTCAATCCCTTTTAGTTGCCCTTCAAGTTGAGCGAACTCTGGGTAACGAGCTGAGTGAAGGAAAGTACCACCACGAGAAATGATGTCTCCTACTGAAGCTGCATCTAGGGGATGAATTTCACCGGCAACCATACCAGCATATCCGTCATAGATACCAAACACTTCCATTCCTTCTGAAATTGCTTGACGAACAACTGCACGGATAGCAGCGTTCATACCAGGGGCGTCTCCACCACTAGTCAAAACAGCAATACGTTTCATATTGGTTTATGCTCCTTTTTCTTTTAACAGTCTTCTTGATTATACCACATTTGATTTTAAAATTCTTCTATTTTCCGTATTTTTAGCGATAAATCGTTTTCATAACGATTTCATTCAATTTCGCTTCTAATTCATTGGATTTAGCTACAAAATAATGGGGAGAAACGATGGTTTTCTGTTCCTCTTCATACCTGATGATGACTGGGATTGGACCTTTATACTGGTCTAAAATACGTGAAATTTCTTGATCCGATTCATGATTTTTTACCTGTATCCAAAAGCGTTCAGCAACTGCTTCTCTTATTTCTTGTGCAATCATTTGCAGACGGCCATCACGTGATTGTATTTTTCCTTTTATATAGTAGAAGGATCCCTCTTTTATTTCCTGTCCAACCTGACGATATAAGTCTGAAAAGAGGGTAACATCCAATTTTTTCTTACTATCATCTACCTGTAAGAAAGCCATGTTTTCGCCCTTTTTGGTACGAATTACTTTTATTTTCTGAACTTCAACCAAAATAATAGCATAGCTATTTTCTGACAAATTCCCAATTGGGATAATCGGGTAAATAGCCTTACTTGCAATAGCTTGTAGTGGATGTTTGCTAACTCCTACTCCTAAAAGTTCTTGTTCCATATAGAATTTTTCTTGTTCCGTCCAATCTTCCGATTCCTGCCAACTATAAATAGTATCTCCAAACAAACTTCCCAACTCTTTTACAAATTCAAATAGATTAACTAAATTATTGAATACTTTTTGACGATTTCTTTCAAATGAATCGAAAAGACCAACTTTTACCAAAGGTTCTAGCAGAGGAAGTTTCAGATAATTCTCAGGTAATTTAGCTATAAAATCTTCAATGTTAGAATAAGGCCTATTTTCAATAATCCAAAGCGCCAAATCTTTGCTGACTCCCTTAATCGATTTCAAACCTAGATAGATAGACTTATTGGCAATTTTATCGTGATAGGGAATGGTGTTGATGGACAGAGGGGCTACTTCAAATCCTGCTTCTAAGGCATCTATTAAGTAATCACTGTTGGCAAAATTCAACATAACCTGATAAAAAATGGCTGGATAATGCGTTTTGAAATAAGCCAACTGGAAGGCCAAGGCTGAGTAGGCATAGGCATGTGACCTGTTAAAACCATAACCTGCAAACTTCTCCATGACATCAAAGACCTGCTCTGCCTTTTCCGCAGTATGACCAACATCTAATGAACCTTGAATAAAGGAAGCCCTCATCTCATGCATGGCAGAAGCATCCTTTTTCCCCATAGCTCGACGCAAAATATCGGCCTTCCCAAGACTAAATCCAGCAAACCGCTGAGCTACCTGCATAACCTGCTCCTGATAGAGCATGATACCATAGGTTGGAGCCAAAATATCCTCCAGTACTGGATCCAGAACAGTCACTTCTTCCTGCCCATGTTTTCTTGCCACAAAATTATTGATATAATCACTAGCACCTGGTCTATTTAGAGAAGTAGTCGCTACGACATCTTCAAAACAGACTGGTTGCACACGCTTAAGCAGACGAATGGCACCAGGTTGTTCAAATTGAAAGATACCTTTTGTATTGCCAGAAGCAAATAAAGCTAACGTTTCTTTATCTTCCAAATCAATCTCGTTGATAGCTATCTTAATCCCTTCTGTTTCAGCAAGCAACTCTTGCATTTTCTGAACAAAGGTCAAATTTCGCAGTCCCAGAAAGTCCATCTTCAAAAGACCGCTAGCCTCAACTCCATGAGCATCATACTGAGTCAGTGGAATTTCATCACCATGCTTTAGAGGAATGTAATTGGTCAAATCTTGGTCGCTAATCACAACACCAGCTGCATGGACAGAGGTTTGTCTTGGATAGCCCTCTATCTTGCAAGCAATCTCAAAGGCTTTTTGGTATTCTAACTTACTATTAATTTGCTGACGAAACTGGAGATTGCCCTCATAGGCTGACTTGAGATTATCACGGAAACTGATTTTCTTGGTAATTGCGGATAATTCATACTCTGGAACACCAAAGCGTTTCAAGACATCACGCAGAGCTTGCTTGGCACCAAAGGTAGAAAAAGTAACGATTTGTGCCGCATGTTTACTGCCATATTTATTACCAACATATCTGATAAAATCTGGACGATAAATATCTGGGATATCAATATCAATATCAGGCATGGTATAGCGTTCACGATTGAGAAAGCGTTCAAAAATCAGATTTTTCTCTACTGGGTCAATCCCTGTAATATCTAAGGCATAAGAAACCAAGCTACCAACTGCAGAACCCCTTCCCATTCCCATATAGTAGCCATTCAGTCGTCCAAAACGCAACAAATCCCAAACAACCAAGAAATAATCATCAAATCCCATATCATGAATAACAGCCAATTCTTGGTCTAGACGGTCTTGATATTCTTTACTAGTCAATCCCTTCTGAGCAAGCCCAAGCTCAGCGCGTTCTCTCAACTCTTCTACTGCTGGTCTAGCTGGGTTAAAACGAGGCAGTTTCAGACTCGTATCCAAGTCGTAAGAAATGCCTGAAATCAGCTTTTCTAAATTGTCTAAGGCTTGCGGAAATCGTTCTAGGAATAATTTCTCTAAAGAACTTTCTGATATAAGGACATCTTGTCGTGAGCGCAAGGGAACTTCTCTAAGCGGTAGGTTTTCTTTAATCGCTGTTAAAACTTGAAGAACTTCTCTATCCCTGCTTTCAAAAGCATTGACCCGATAGAGGGGCAAGATTGGATGATAAAATTCGCTTGCTGGTGTTTCCGGATAAACCCCTATATAGTAATCACAGCCTAGATTTAGAGACTCAAATCCATCAAAATAAGGCACAATTACCGCAATATCATTTAAGTACTGAGATAAAACCGACCAATTTTTCTCCCCCTGCATCTTGGCTGTCGAAAGCTTCATCAACTGCTGATAGCCCACACTAGATAAAGCTAAAAAGCGCAGATTCACTTCCTGAGCATCCACAAACACAGTCATTTCAAGCCCTAATAAAGGATGAATGCCATATTTTTTTGTAACCTCTAGAAAGTCAAAAGCACCATAAAGATTGTCAATATCCATTATAGCCAGATGAGTGTAGCCGAATTCTTTAGCTGCTCTCACATACTTTTCAATCGAAATGACGCTTTCCATAAAACTATAGACTGTTTTTGTATCTAGTTGTGCGATCAATTTACACTTCTCCTCTATCCTTCTCACTATATTATACCATTTTCACCTATAAAAGGCTTCTCTTGAGAAAAATTTCATCAGCTTACTAATTTACTTTCTATTCATTTGTATTTTTGTCATCGTTTTTATATTTATACTATATTATATATAAAAAAAATAGAAAACATACAATATAAATCTCCTAGAATTTTTATATTATATCCATTATATCTATTATTACACTGTTCTCTATATTGAATTTAGCACTTTATTCATTTTTATTAGATTATTTCCTTTTACAGTTAACAATTCCCTCTCTGCTTTTTTTTTGATATAATAATCTTAACTATCATTCTATATGGAGGTTCTATGCGTTTTAATCAATATAGTTATATCACTTTCCCAAAAGAAAATATCTTATCTGAACTAAAAAAATATGGCTTTGATTTACAAAATACAGCCAATCACAAAGACTCACTTGAAACCTTTTTACGTCGTTTCTTTTTCACTTATCAAGACACCAACTACCCACTTTCCATCCTAGCAGCTGATAAAAAAACAGACCTGCTGACATTTTTTCAATCAGAAGATGAACTGACAGCAGATATTTTTTATACTGTTGCTTTTCAACTTTTAGGCTTTTCTTATTTGGTTGACTTCGAAGACAGTGACGTTTTTCGTAAAGAAACTGGATTTCCTATTGTATACGGTGACTTGCTTGAAAATCTCTATCAGTTACTCAATACTCGCACCAAAAAAGGAAATACTCTTATCGACCAACTTGTCAGTGACGGTCTTATTCCAGAGGATAATGACTACCACTACTTTAACGGCAAGAGTTTGGCTACTTTTTCTAGCCATGATATCATTCGTGAAGTCGTTTACGTGGAGTCTCGTGTCGATACCGACCAAAAAGGTCTACCAGACTTAGTCAAGGTTAACATTATTCGTCCTCGTTATGAGGGCCAAATCCCTGCCATCATGACAGCCAGCCCTTATCATCAGGGAACCAATGACAAGGCTAGTGACAAGGCTCTCTACAAGATGGAGGGCAATCTCGAGGTTAAGCCTGCTCATAAGATTGAACTAGAGGAACCTCAACTCAATCTCGTCCAATCTCAAGGCCAAGCTGAGCTTGTGGCTGAAGCTGAGGAAAAGCTAACTCACATCAACTCTAGCTATACACTCAACGACTACTTCCTTCCACGAGGTTTTGCCAATCTCTATGTTTCAGGTGTTGGTACCAGAGACTCTACTGGTTTCATGACTAATGGCGACTACCAGCAAATCGAGGCTTATAAAAATGTCATTGATTGGCTTAATGGCCGTTGCCGTGCCTTTACCGATTATACGCGCCAGCGTCAAGTCAAAGCTGACTGGTCAAACGGAAAAGTAGCTACAACTGGACTTTCCTATCTAGGTACCATGTCAAACGGCCTTGCCACTACAGGTGTTGATGGTTTAGAAGTAATCATTGCTGAGGCTGGAATTTCTTCATGGTACAACTACTACCGAGAAAACGGTCTGGTGACTAGCCCAGGTGGCTATCCAGGTGAGGACTTTGACTCCCTTGCTGAACTAACCTACTCTCGTAATCTCTTGGCTGGCGACTATATCCGTGGCAATGAAGCTCACCAAGCTGACTTAGAAAAAGTGAAAGAGCAACTGGATCGCAAGACTGGCGACTATAACCAGTTTTGGCATGAGCGCAACTATCTGCTCAATGCCCATAAAGTAAAGGCAGAGGTTGTCTTTACCCATGGTTCTCAGGATTGGAATGTCAAACCACTTCATGTTTACCAGATGTTCCATGCTCTTCCTACTAATATAAATAAGTATTTCTTTTTCCATAATGGCGCCCATGTGTATATGAACAACTGGCAGTCCATTGATTTCCGTGAGTCCATGAATGCTTTGTTGACAAAGAAATTACTGGGACAAGATACAGATTTTCAACTTCCGACCGTTATCTGGCAGGACAATACTGCTCCTCAGACTTGGTTATCACTTGATACCTTTGGTGAGCAAGAAAACTTTGAAACCTTCTCACTTGGGCAAGAAGAGCAAGCTATTCAAAACCAGTACCCAGATAAGGATTTTGAGCGTTATGGTAAGACCTACCAGACCTTCAATACGGAACTCTATCAAGGGAAAACCAATCAGATTACTATTGACCTGCCTGTAACTAAAGATCTCCACCTAAACGGTCGCGCTCAGCTCAATCTTCGTATCAAATCCAGCACAAACAAGGGGCTTTTATCTGCTCAATTACTGGAACTTGGTCAAAAGAAATACTTACAGCCTTATCCAGCTGTTTTAAGTGCTAGAACCATTGACAACGGTCGCTATCATATGCTGGAAAATCTCTGTGAACTGCCATTTAGACCAGATGCACAACGAGTCGTGACAAAAGGTTACCTTAATTTACAAAATAGAAATGATTTACTGTTAGTAGAGGATATTACTGCAGATGAATGGATGGATGTGCAATTTGAACTGCAACCAACTATTTACAATCTAAAAGAAGGAGATACTCTTCGTTTAGTCCTCTATACGACTGACTTTGAAATCACCATCCGTGACAATACCGACTACTACTTGACTGTCGACCTCGCTCAGTCCACGCTTACCATACCTTGCTAAAAGGAGTTACATTATTATGAATAAATCAGAGCACCGCCACCAACTCATACGCGCTCTTGTTGCAAAAAACAAGATTCATACACAGGCTGAATTGCAGTCCCTTCTTGCTGAGAACGACATTCAAGTGACCCAGGCAACCCTCTCACGCGACATCAAAAATATGAACCTATCAAAAGTCCGCGAAGAAGATAGCGCTTATTATGTTCTTAACAATGGTTCCATCTCAAAATGGGAAAAACGTCTCGAACTCTACATGGAAGACGCCCTTGTCTTGATGCGCCCAGTTCAACACCAAGTCCTACTAAAAACCCTTCCTGGACTGGCTCAATCCTTTGGTTCTATCATTGATGCTTTGAGCTTCCCTGACGCTATCGCTACCCTTTGTGGTGATGATGTCTGTCTTATCATCTGTGAAGATGCAGATGCTGCTCAAAAGTGCTTTGAAGAACTGAAAAAATTCGCCCCACCATTTTTCTTTGAAGAATAATAAATGACTACAACTAACAATTATGCTTCAAAAAACCTGGTAGAAAGTCTTTAACATCAGAAAACGCATAATATCAAGTGTTTAAAACCCTTGATATTATGCGTTTTGCTTTATCCTAGGAAGATTTATACTCTTCAAAAATCTCTTCAATCCGCATTAACATCGCCTTGCCGTAGGTATGGTTACTGACTTCGTCAGTTTCATCTACAACCTCAAAACCATGTTTTGAGCTGACTTCGTCAGTTTCATCTACAACCTCAAAACCATATTTTGAGCTGACTTCGTCAGTCTTATCTACAACCTCAAAACCATGTTTTGAGCAGCCTGCGGCTAGTTTGCTCTTTGATTTTCACTGAGTATTCCTTCATTTTCTCCTGCAATTGAATTCTTGCTCGGCTTTTTGTTTTCTATTTCTTTAAAATCAAAGTAGCTCTTTTATAATAACTCGATCAACAAACATCGTGGTACAAGTATCTACTTTGAAATTTATCAACCACTTAACAACTGATACTGTATTCTAGGAAAACGATGACATTCTTCCTAATAAAACTTCTCATATATAGCATAAATTTCTACTCTTTTTAATTTTAAATGAGTCTCAGTATGGCAATCACTTTAGAATTTAAGCCACTTCTCCAGCTCGATCATTGATGAGCTCAATGGTTTGAACAATATTACGAAGTACTGGTAGTTGGTGTTGAAAGAGTAGTTGAACAGATCCATGAGATTTAAATGGCTCTTGCGTTAACACTTTCATCTCTAAGCAACCATTTTCTACAATGTAGTCTACAATCAATTTTACAAATGAAATCTGCCTAGCATTAAGGTTCTCATCCGACAAAAATTTAGAAAAAATACGATTGGCAGACTCTCTATCTAAGCCAATAATCTCACGCACCAATCTCGGAATTGCCTTATTTTCATAATGATGTTGGTAGTCTGATTTGCTACCTAATTTTTCCCAGAGCAATTTTTCAAGTGCAAGCACATCATCAGATGTCAACTTTTCATTATGGTATAGCTTAGAAATGGACTCTTCATCCAGATGAGTTTTCAAATAATGCTCAACTTTTTCATTATAAGATCGAAGATCGTTGACCTGCAAAAATGCTGTGGTCTCGTGAACAGTGGAGAGTATACGATCTTCAAAGTTAACATAGTAGGGTTTACGGTCTGTTTTATCCAAAAACTGTAATAAATCTCGAATAGCAAGACGAATTTTTTCCAAATCAGACAAGCTAACTTCTTTCCAAAATTCAGGCTCCTGTACTTTCCTGATAATTTCAACCTGCTCAAAAACCTGCGGGATATTGCCAATAGCAGAAAGAGCTCTAGCCGTCTTCATCACTTGGGAAATATGAACAGTGGAAGATTTAGCTGTCAGTTGCCCCAACTGAATATGAAGTAAGCACAAATCAAATCTCCTCGCCATCTCATCTTCTTTATCTTCATCAAATAAAAGCGGAGAGAGATTTTTTTGAATAGTTTCACTTGTAACAGCAGTTAGATTCTGCCAACTTTCCAATTTCCTATAGCTATAAACTGTATCTAAAACCATACGAACCCTGAAGTCTAACTCATTTAAGCTCTCTATACGACCTTGAAGTTCTGAAACAAGCTCCTGACGGTATGCTCTCGCAAACTGATCTTCTTGGTATTGGAGTCCCTGAAGTTCTCGAATCAAGTCCACTTTGATATTAAATAAACGCTGAGTCAACGAAACAATGTGACGACCCTCTCCATCTCTTGGATCTGCACGAAAATAATCAAAATTGTCCCCATAATCAAATACCAAAAAGTTTTCCTTATCCTGCTCAGGTCCAAATAAATCTTTACATAGACGGGTTCCTCGACCAATCATCTGCCAAAACTTAGTTTTAGAGCGTACTTTCTTGAAGAAGACTAAATTCACAACCTCTGGTACATCAATACCTGTATCTAACATATCGACAGAAATCGCAATTTGAGGATACTTCTCCTTAATTTTAAAATCATCAATCAAGGTCTGATAATGCTTAATACTATAATCAATTACCTGAGCATAGTCGCTCCCTTTTTCAGGATAGCGGTTGTTAAAAATACCTCTGATATATTCCGCATGATCATGATTTTTAGCAAAAATAATAGTTTTACCAATTTCATCACCCGAGGCTGTCTGAATTCCTCTTGTCATGAGTTCATTTAAAACAATTTCTACTGTACTTTTATTGAAAATAAAGGAATTAAATACACTCCCATCAATATCTTTTTCACAGCTATCGTCTTCAAATTTGCTATCAAAATGTTCCTTTTCTTCTTCAGACAAATCATCATAATGTAGACCATCCGTAGGTAGTTTCAGTTTGGTTTCGATAGAATGATAGGCTACTAAATATCCGTCTTTAACAGCCTCTTCCAAATCATATGCATATGTTGGAACCCCATTCTCCAAATTAAAGAATCCATAGGTGTTTTTATCTAAATCTTGACGAGGAGTAGCTGTTAAGCCTACAATCCTTGCATCAAAATAATCAAAAATGGACTTGTATTTCTGATAAATAGAACGGTGAGATTCGTCAATTATGATAAGGTCAAAATGCCCAACAGTGAAAGGACGTTGATTTACTTCTTCTTGACCACTAATCGCTCCAATCATGGTCGGATAAGTTGAAAAGACCATGCGACTTGATTGAGCTCCTTCTTTATCTTCTAAGAAGTTACAAACGGAAAGATCTGGGAGTAATTTTCTAAACGAATCATAGGCTTGCTTAACCAAGGAAGTTCTATCGGCTAAGAAGAGAACGTTTTTTACCCAGTTATGACGTGATAAGATATCAACTAGAGAAACTGCTGTACGAGTTTTCCCAGCCCCAGTTGCCATAACCAAAAGTGCCTGTCTACGATGATTAGAGAAAGCTTCACAAACGCTTGCAATCGCATGTTTTTGGTAGTAACGCCCGGAAATATCGTCCCTAATTTTACTAGAAATATCCTCAAGTGGTTTTTGAAGATGACGTCTATCCATCACTAATTGCAATTCTTCTTGAGAGTAAAATCCTGCAATCTGGCGGCGGTTCGGACCATCAAGTATATAGTGCTTCAACCCATTTGTAATAAAGCAAATTGGCTGATAGCCGATATGTTTCTCCAGAGCTTCAGCATATTCTTTGACCTGTACTTCCCCTACTTCTGGATTGACAGAGGCTTTTTTAGCCTCTACAATCGCTAAAATTTTCCCATTTTTACCATAAAGTACATAGTCACAGTAACCAATTCCTGAACCGTGCTTCAGACCATCAACAGCTATCTCAACACGACAGTTTTCTTCAAATATCCATCCTGCTAGACGGAGATCGATATCAATAAAGAGTTTTCTTGTCTCTGCCTCAGATAATTGATCAATATGGAAAGGTACATCTTGCCGTTGCGCTGCAGTCTCACGTTTTTCAGTATAAGTCTCTTGAACTTCTACGGACTGAGCAGCCATCTGTTCATGAAAATCAGGCAGTTCTGGTAAACTGTCTTGTAACTTTATCATAGATTGTGGAGTTTCTCGGTATTTGATGTTTGCTGAAAGTGGTAAGCACTTCTCATCAAAATAACGCTCCACAAACTCATTGCTGTAACAATAATCGATAAAATTAACAAACTGATACAAATGATGCAAAGCTAAAATCGCTTCTCGTTCCTTAATTTCACCACCATGAGCAGCATGGTTTCCCCACCGAATCAACAGAACTATCTGCTTGTGGAGTTCAGAATCTACGATATCCCTAAAATCATCATCCCATACTAAAGAAGATAGAGTAGCACGATAGGGAGCTTCTAAATATGAATCGTGACTATATATCCAATGGACAGCCTGCTCTAAAGCACGACGCGCCATAAAGGCAGTAGCCACAGTTGATGTAGCAATCATATTCTCAGCTTCAATGCAAGGTTTTGAAAAAGATTCATATTCGTCATTTTTTAAAAGAAAGCTAAAATTTCCCATTTTTTTCTCACTTTAAACAAATAGTTTAGCTATATTATACTAAATTTCAAGCTATCTCTCCACACTTTTATAGCTATCTCACAAGCAAATTGTGATTTGTCGACCAGGGCTACAAAGTCTGCGAACTCATTTTGGAGGGCTAGAGGGGGGAAAATCAGTTCAAAATTTTTAATCAGTTGACCGTTTAAATTAGGTTGATTTCCTCCTCGTCCAAGTTCTCGTAATTCGCTATACCTTAGCATTAATTGATGCCAAATAAAAACTGGATTGTCTATTTTATTTGGAAATATAGCCCCACATGCTTGGTTGCTAGTAGATTCAACTTTGAGGATTGCACTTCTTCCTCTTGTTTGTCCTTGACCATACATAGCAATTAATATTGTATCAACTGGAAAAAGTTTAAGAGATGTATTTTCTAAAGCAAATTTTGTGATTTTTTCCTCAGTTTCCGTAATTTCTCTATTTATTACCTCAGTTGTTTTTACCCAATTAATCGTTCCGCTATCCCAATATAATTTATTATCTCTTGAGTACTTCCACTAGAAACTTCAAATTTTTCACCTATTTTATATTTGGGGAATAATGTAGTATAAAAATCCCCAAACATCTCGTTAAATCGGGATTTGACGAGCTCGTTAAATTTTTCTGATTGAATTTTACGAAAATCATAAATTTGACTTATCGTATTTAGTTTTTTTGCAATTAGCTTTTGTTCTAGTTTATTAGGCAATACAAATGAGATATCTTTTATTTTAGCTACTGAAAGATGTTTCACTGTAACAAAAGGGGTCTTATCTTCAATTTCTTTTAAAAATTTAGGAATCAACCAAGATATATAACCTTCATCTACACTTTTATCCGTAATTTTAATTTTACAGACACGTTGATTAAGTAGCGCTAAATCCCCCTCCCATTTTTTCAATATAAAACTGCCATCCATTGTAATCAATAAGTCTCCATTTTTAATAAGATATTCTTCGGAATAAGTTCCTTCAAAGTAGGTATCAGAAAAACCTCTTTCTACATCTCGAATTCGTATTAAGGGGAGACCAATTTTGTTATCATTAAATTGTGATGATTTAAAAGCGTAACCAGATAAAATCTCACAAACTTCCCCCAACTTCACTTTTTTCATACAGCCACCTCCCTACTTGAGTAATTCTTCTAACTCTGCTAAGCCAGCTTGAATTTCTTTTTCTAAATCATTGATTTTCTTTAAGATGACTTCTGTTGGTTCATACTCAACTTTTTCATACTCAATCTCTTTATATTTATTGATAGACAAATCATAATCATTTTCCTTTATCTCAGCAACTGGAACAAAGAAAGATTGATCCGTTCTCTGACGTTCTGCTTCTTTTTCAAGATGATGAAAGCGTTCGATAATATCTGGAATATCATTGTCGCTAATCGGTTGTCGCTTATCATCCAAACTTAAGCCATCCGCTTTCATATCGTAAAACCAGACCTTGTCAGTACCACCATTGCCAGTTTTTGTAAAGATGAGAATGGCAGTTGAAACTCCAGCATAAGGCTTGAAAACACCACTAGGCATTGAGATTACAGCATCAAGCTTATGGTTCTCTACAATTTCCTGACGAATTCCTTTATGAGCTTTAGACGAACCAAAAAGGACACCATCAGGTACGATAACTGCTGCTCGTCCACCTGGTTTTAAAGTTCGCAAGAAAAGAGAAAGAAAGAGTAATTCTGTTTTTTTGGTTTTTACGGTTGCAAGAAGGTCATTAGAGGTTGAATTGTAGTCAAGTGAGCCCTTAAAAGGAGGATTTGCTAAAACCAAAGTATATTTATCGGCTTCTTCATTATCTTGAGACAGCGAGTCAAGGTAACTGATTTGTGGATTTTCTACTCCATGTAGCATCATGTTCATCGCCCCAAGTCTCAACATAGTCGTATCCGTATCATTTCCATGAAACATCTGATTATGAAAATGATTGATATTATCTGTATTGGTTTCCCATTCATCTTTCTTACGCTTTAAGTAACGGCTAGCAGATACTAAGAAGCCAGCAGAACCCATAGCAGGATCTGAGATAATATCTTTGATGGTCGGTTGCATCAACTCAACCATCATATCGATGATGTGACGAGGTGTACGGAACTGTCCATTTTTACCTGCGGTCGACAATTTTGATAACAGATATTCATAGATATCTCCGATATCAGTAATACTTTGTTTGTCATTATCAAAATCTACATCTAATCCCCTAGTTGGAAAAACATCTAAGATAGAAATTGCCTTTTGAAGCGTAGCAGGTTTATTTATTTGAAAAATAGCTTCTCGCATATATCGTGAAAAGGCTGTATCATCTGTATCTCCCTTGAGATTTTTAATAAACGGAAAAATCTCCTGAGTCATTAAACGATAAACTTCCTGAGCATCTCCTATATTTTTAAAAGTTGACCAACGGTATTCAGGTTTATCTTTTGGAAAAACTCCCTCATAAGGAATCCCTAGAAATTCAGCATCACTTTCACGTCCAAGCTCGACACTATCCAAATCTTTCATAAATAAGAGATAAGTCAACTGTTCAATATTTGTTAAAGGATTTGCGTTTCCTTCTGTCCAAAGAATTTCCCACAACTGATCGATTTTATTTTTTAATTCGCCTGTAATCATATCTTCCCTTTTCTTTAGTTTTTAAAACTTAGTAATATCATTATTTTATCAGATTTCAAACAAAGCTTCAATTAACTATATCTATGCGTCACCTGAATATTTTATACTCTTCGAAAATCTCTTCAAACCACGTCAGCTTCACCTTGCCGTAGGTATTGAGCTGACTTCGTCAGTCTTATCTACAACCTCAAAACAGTATTTTGAGCAACCTGCGGCTAGCTTCCTAGTTTGCTCTTTGATTTTCATTGAGTATTAATAGACTTGTTTGGTATCTTGAAAACTATATCATATAGGTGTCGTCATGAATCCTTTTAGCTGATTTAAGGATACAAAAACATAATACTATGACTCAATTGAAATATTAAAATTCAATTTCTGACCACCTAATCCTGCTTCAAATAGTTATCGAACAAGTTTTATGATAGCTACCTTGTTAGGATGCTCTTATTTTTTATCAGACAAAACAAAAGGATTAAGGGAGTGAATTTCCTTAATCCGATAGTCTCTTAAGCCTGACGCTGACCAAAGTCCTTAATCATCTGCTCCATTTCTTGTCGGCTAGGAGTTGTCAACATATACAGGTAATCTCCTTGAAGTTCCGCAAAGGCCGCTGGCATGATTTTTTTAACCTTGAACTGCTGACTGTATTTGGCAAGCAAGTCCTCCTCAGAATAAACATAGTGAGCATTTGCACGGCGAGAAGTAGCCAAACAATACTGCGGTTCAAATTCTGACGCTGGGAACTCTTCTCCTGCTACAATCGCCGCATAGCCTCGGTAGAGGTCCAAGGAATGAGCAAAGTTATAAACATCAATAGTGAAACCACCTGCAGGGCGGTTATTGTACTCAATGGCGATGTAATCATCCCCTTCACGGAAGAACTCAATATGGAAGAACCGTTCTTTCATGCCAAATTCCTTGACAATTGCCTCACCATATTTACGTAATTTAGGATCCATATCCTTGAGAACGTAATAAGAATTGTCCATCTTGTAAATCATGAGATCAAGCGGTGTATAGGCGTAATCAAAGGTTGTTGAGAAGACAATTTTACCATCCTTGTCCACAAGACCATCAAAGGTACAAATTTCGCTAGAGGTGACAAATTTCTCAAAGAAATAAACAGTTGAATGATCCCACTCAGACTTGAAGTGATTGATATCGTCTTCTGTCTCAAGCTTAAAGGTGGCGGCCGCTCCCACTCCATTGTCAGGTTTGGCAATCATTGGAAGACCAATTTCTTTCACAGCTTGATCCACATCTGCTTCCGTCTTGATAACTGCTCCAGGGACCACTGGGACACCTGCTTTTTTGAAAAGCTTCTTCATTTCAGACTTAAATTTCGTCTTTTTAATATCCTCTGGTTTGGCACCAAAAACATTAAATTGCTCTCTGAGTGCTGCGTCCAGCTCAAGCCAGTATTCATTATGAGACTCGATGCGATCAAGCGGGCCATGTTTATAAAAGAGAAAAGCAACTGCTCGTTTGACTTCGTCTATGTTCTCAAGATTGTCAACACGGAAATATTCGGTCAGGCTATTGCGTAAAGGCTCATCCAATTGCTCGTATGGTTCTTGGCCAATTCCCAAGACAGTGATGCCTTTATTAGCTAGTTCAATGGTAAACTGTTGAAAGTTTTGTGGATAATAGGGAGAAATAACAAGGTAATTCATAGGTAACTCCTTTTATAAATAGAGATGACCGAGGAAATAAGGCATTTGTTTGCGCCACCATTCCCAGTCGTGGGCGACATCGTGTCCCCATTCAGCAAACCAGGCTGGAATTTGTTTCTGGTCAAAGGCTTCTTTGAGCTTGTAAAAGGATGGCAAGCCATCTTGTTCCCAGGCACCAAGACCCGTACACAACACAATCTCTGCCTGACGATAACGGTCAATAAACCAGCCGTCGTTCTGGTTCCAGATATAATCTACTGGCGAGTTTTGGTAAATAGCATCATCGTTGTAGTAATCGCCGACAAAGAAACGTGCATCGTAAACACCACTGAGAGCAATCACTTTGGTAAAGACATCTGGATGCTGGAGGAAGAAATTGAGTGCATGATAGGCTCCCATAGAGCAACCTGTCGTCATCATGCCATCAAACCAACCTGTCTTATGCTTGATAAAAGGAATGGCCTCCTCAATCACATAACGTTCGTAGGCACGGTGCATTTCCGCTTGGTCGTGACCATTTTTCCAAGTAGCCAACCAGCTCTCACTGTCCACACTGGATAGGGTAAAGAACTGGACACGGCCTTCCTCGATAAAGGAAGCACAGGCGTCAATCATGCCAAAATCATAGTATTCATTGTGACTGCCACCTGATGAAGCAAAGACCACAACTGGAATTCCAGCATATCCATAACGATTGAGGTACATTTCACGGTTAAGGTGACCACTCCAGTGGCTAAGGTTTTCAATATGCATTGGCTTTCTCCTTTTCTAACTTACCATTTCTCTGCAAAAAATCTCAGAGAGTCTGGTAAATTCTCCGACCAAGGGATTTCACTATGGATGGCACCAGACTGAACTTTTAAGACCAGATTATCTAAGTGTACCCCACCTGCTATCAAATCATGGTAATAGCGAAGCGACGAGTCGATATAGGCTTGTTTGATATTACCAGCCATCAGGGTCTTGTCTGTATCATCTGCTTCTTCCGTTCCCACATAGATGAAGATGCGCTGGTCAGGCGATAGTTTCTGGCGCTCGATATAGCGGTTAAAGGCTTCTTGGTGGAGCCAGTTTGCAGATGAAAAGACGCCCAGGCAACCAATTTGGTCTTGGTATTCCAAACCGATAAACTGGGTAATATTCCCTCCTAGTGAGGATCCAATCATGGCTGTATGCTGGCAGTCTGCTTTTGTACGATAAGTTTCATCGATAAAAGGCTTGACCACCTCCATGACAAACTCGGCATACTCCACACCCTTACCGCCAAACTGCTGCCCTGGGATAGGAGATTCTTGGAACTTCCAAGCTGCATACTCATTCATCCGCCCCATGCCATCATTGTCAATAGCAACTACAATCATGCGACTGATATCGGGATTTCGTTTGATGGCTGGGATAATCTTCCATGAGTGTCCAATGAAAGACTCTTTGCTATAAAAAACATTTTGCCCGTCATGAAAGTAAACAACAGGATAGGAACGGTCTGTATCTTTCTCATAATCTTTAGGTAGAAGAACACGCACACGGCGCTCCTTGCCTGTATAAGGAACCTTGAGTTTGTGTTCTTTCATTTTTAAATAAAAGTAGGAATGATTCATTGTCAGAAAACTCTCTATATTCAAAATTTTATTTTATTATATCACAATTATAGAAAAAAAGTTAATTTTGCTTCCATTTTTGGAATTAAAAACTAACTTTTTCATTTAATTTTCTAAATTCTTTTGGATTTTCTGATTAGAGCAGATTGTCAATCAAGTCATCAACTTCATCTTTTTCAGCTTGAGGTGTAATCTCAGTAATCATGATTCCAGCAACTGCTCGCTCAACCAAATCTTCAACATCCATACGTGCTTCATACTGCTCTGCATTCTTAATCTTAGGATTTGTTTTTGGACGATCTGGTGCAAAAATGGTACAACAGTCTTCAAAAGGCTGGATTGAAATGTCAAAGGTATCAATTTCTTGTGCAATATCGATGATTTCCAACTTGTCCATGGTAACCACAGGACGAATGATGGGAGTGTTGGTCACAGCGTTAATAGCCTGCATGCTTTCGAGGGTTTGACTGGCTACTTGACCTAGACTTTCCCCATTGATGATAACCAAACCATTTCGTACCTCACGAATACGATCGGTAATCCGCATCATAAAGCGACGAGTTAGAGTCATCAAGTAAGCTTCTGGCGCTTTAGCCTTGATTTCCTCTTGAATCTCTGTAAAAGGAACTTCGATAAACTGGATATTGCCCCCAAACTTAGTCAATTTACGAGTCAAATCTTGGGCTTTTTTAAGGGCTCCAGGACTGGTGTAAGGTGGGCTGGCAAAGTGAACTGCCTCAATATCTACCCCACGCTTAAGCGCTAGATAACCAGCTACAGGTGAATCAATCCCTCCCGACAACATAAGCATCCCTTTACCTGAAGTTCCAACTGGCAAACCACCAGCCCCACGAATGGTTTCATAAGAAAGGTAGGCTGCCTCTTCTCGAATCTCCACTTGGAGATTGATATCAGGACTTTTCATTTGAGCTTGTACGTTTGGAATTGCTTCGAAAACAGCTCCTCCAAGCGTTTGATTGAGTTCACGACTGTCAAGTTCAAAGTTGTGGTCGCTACGCTTGCTAGAGATTTTAAAGGTCATGCCTTCCTTGTAGATGTCCTGCATAATCTCTTGGACAGAAGACTTCAAAACTTCTACAGATTTTTCAACCTTATATACTGGAGAAAAATTTTGAATCCCGAAGACTTGCTTGAGTGATTCTGCTACTGCTGTGTAATCAGCTCCATTGAGGTAAGCATGGGCACGGTCACGATCTGCCCTTACCTTAACTTGGGGATAGATAGACAAAACGTCTGAAATATTATTGCGAAGTTTATTGATGAAACGCATACGGTTTTTGCCTTTGGTTGACAGCTCACCGTAGCGAATCATAATTTCTGAATACTGCATAAATGCTCCTATCTTACTTTTCTAGTTTGGTTGTAAATTAATTTTAGCTTGGTCAAAAACTGATCGACCTGACTCATATCATTTTCAAGGTCTAGGCTAAGACGCACAGCTGACTGGGCCTTATCTTTATCTACTCCTATGGCAATCAGAGTTCCTGCAGGTTTCCCAGCCTTGGACGAACAAGCAGAGGTCGTTGAGATAAAAATATCATAGTCTTCAAAAGCGTGAACGATGACTTCACCACGAACACCCTTGATTCCAAAAGTCAGGATATGAGGGGCAAAGTCTTCCTCATCTGAAAAGACAAAAATATCTGGATAGTCCAGAAGGGCTTGACGAATCACTGCCTTCATCTGCCCAGTCTTGCTCCTAAAGGTATCTAGCTTTTCCATAGATAAACGGAGAGCCTTGGCTGTCGCTGCAATCCCTGCCACATTTTCAGTTGTCGAACGGTAATCACGCTCCTGACCTCCACCAGTCAACAGTGGCGTAATTTTCTTACCAGACTTGATATAGACAAAACCAACACCACGAACTCCGTGGAACTTGTGACCAGAGAAAGTCGCGAAATCCACTCGTTCTGTCAGATATTTTTCAGTTGTAATCTTAGCAAGTGCCTGAACCGCATCAACGTGGAAAGTAATAGTTGGCTTGTCTGCCAATAGTTTTGAAATAGCCTCAATAGGTTGGATAGAGCCTATTTCATTGTTCACAGCCATGATGGAAACGAGGATTGTATCAGGTCGTATCAAAACTGCTAGGGCCTCGACGTCCACAAATCCTTTCTCATCAACTGGAGCAAAATCCACTTCAAATCCTTGACTTTTCAGCCAGAGAGCCGATTCCTTAACTGCCGGATGTTCAATGGCTGATACGATGATGTGCTTGCCAAACTGGGCTTTTTCAAATGCTACTCCCTTGATGACCCAGTTATCTCCTTCTGTCCCACCAGATGTAAAGAAGATTTCATCACTTTTCTTACCGATTAAATCTGCAATCTGTTGGCGAGAAGCATCTAAGATTCGTGTTGCCTGGTCTCCCAAACGATGGAGACTAGATGGATTTCCTAAAATTTTTGAAGTCACCTGCATATAGGTTTCAAGGGCTTCAGGATAAGGCTTGGTCGTCGCCGAATTATCAAAGTAAATCATGTTTTCTCACGCTTTCTAAAATCACTCCTTCTATTGTATCATGAAACGGAGCCTGCGACAAGAAAGGGCAATTCCTCTTTTTTTAAGATTTTTTTTAAAGAAATGCGATATAATAAATTTTAATCAAAGGAGAGAATGTATGTCTAACTATCGTAGAACTTCAAAACCAAAAACAGAACATATCAAAAAAGGCTTTACTGTTTTTCAAAAAACCATTACTACTATCGCTAGTATCCTCGGCTTGATTACTGCGACTATCACGATTATGAATGCCTTGGATAATAATAAAAATACCAAAAAAGAACCGACGACAACACCGACGACAACCATTGTCAAAGAAATTCAAAAGGAATCCCCTCAGGAAAATACTAGTCCCAATAAGGAAAATAATACTAGTCAAGAAAAAAAACAACAAGAGGAAACGCCAAAATCTAGCGGCAAGGAAGAGAAAAAAGAAGAGCAGAAAACAGCAACTCAGGATTCTTCTACTCCTGCTCCTACTCCAAGTAAACCTGCCGCTGATAATGAAAAACAGTCCAATACTCCAACTTCAGAAAATAATACTCAATGAAAATCAAAGAACAAACTAGGAAGCTAGCCGTAAGCTGCTCAAAACACTGTTTTGAGGTTGTAGATAAGACTGACGAAGTCAGTCACATATATACGGTAAGGCGAAGCTGACGTGGTTTGAAGAGATTTTCGAAGAGTATAAAAGTAATCAATAGCCAATAAAATAGCTCCCTCCAAACTTGGAAAGAAGCTATTTTTTTATTGTTCCAATACTTTTCTTGGCTTGGTACCTTCAGCTGGACCGATGACACCTGCCATCTCAAGCTCTTCCATGAGACGGGTCGCACGGTTAAATCCAACTGACAAACGACGCTGAATCATAGATGCACTGGCTTTCTGAGTTTCGATTACCAAAGCCTTGGCTTCTTCAAAGAGCGGGTCACCACCAGATTCACCATCTGAAAATTCACCGTCGTTTTCAGAAACCTCACCTGGTTCAAAACTATCATCGTAGTCCGCATCTGCCTGAGCCTTGATGAAGTTCACAATGCGCTCAACATCGTCATCCGAGATAAAGGAGCCTTGGAGACGAACTGGATGATTTTCATCAATCGGTTTAAAGAGCATGTCTCCTCGACCAAGAAGTTTTTCTGCTCCATTTTCATCCAAAATCGTACGGGAGTCTGTTCCTGATGAAACCGCAAATGCTACACGAGATGGGACATTAGCCTTGATCAGACCAGAGATGACATCAACGGATGGACGCTGGGTTGCAAGAATCATGTGGATACCTGCAGCCCGCGCCTTCTGTCCTAGACGGATGATAGCATCTTCCACTTCCTTGCTTGCTACCATCATGAGGTCAGCCAACTCATCCACAATCACAACAATAAGTGGTAGTGGAATCTGCTTGTACTCAGACTGAGCATTAAACTCTTCTACCTTGGCATTAAAGCCTGCAATATTACGAACTCCCACCTTGGCAAAGAGTTCATAGCGGTTTTCCATCTCATCCACAACCTTTTGCAGGGCCTTGCTGGCCTTGCGTGGATTGGTCACGACTGGAATCAAGAGGTGGGGAATATCATTGTAAACAGACAACTCAACCATCTTGGGATCCACCATCATAAACTTGACCTGGTCGGGTCTTGCTTTCATCAGAATGCTAGCAATAATGCCGTTAACTGCTACTGACTTCCCTGAACCCGTTGAACCTGCGACGAGCAAGTGGGGCATTTTAGAAAGGTCAAAAGCTCTTGCGGTGCCATTAACCGCCTTTCCTAGAGGAATTTCCAAGAGATTTTCTGCTTTCGTTTGAGATTGTTCCCATAGTTCGCGGAAAGAAACTGTCGCAATCTCAGAGTTAGGTACCTCAATTCCCACTAAAGATTTCCCTGGGATAGGTGCTTCGATTCGGACATCCTTGGCCGCCAAGGCTAGAGCGAGGTCATCTGCTAGATTGGAAATGCGGTTGACCCTTACACCCACTGCAGGCTTGACTTCATACTTGGTCACTGATGGCCCAATTTCAGCCCGTTCAACCGTTACCTTGATACCAAAGCTAGCAAAGGTTTCTTCTAGGATTTTGATGTTTTCTCGGACGATTTTCTTCTCTTTAGACTGGTCCTTTGGTTTATCTGGGGCAAAGAGTTGTAAGCTTGGAAGTTTGTATTCAAGAGCCTCCCTGGCTGAAAAATCGACCTGAACATCTTCGTCATCAGAGCCATCTTCCTGCTCAGGGAATTCAAGTTCGGCTTGAGGCAGGATGATTTCTGGTTCCACCCAGTCTTCTTCAGGTATAGGTGGAACGTCAAGTACAACATCTGCTGTCAGAATTTCACCCGTTTCCATATCAACAGGAGGCAAATCGAGTAAGGCTTTTTCGGTCTCTTCTTGTTCTAATCTAGCCTCTTTCTCATCCTTTTGGCGAGCTTTTTCTTCTTGTTTGACAAAGCGTTCCTCTTTTCGACGCTCATGCCCTTCCCACCATTTGGCAAATCCTCGACTGAAAAATTCAGCAATATCATAAACAGACCAAGGACTGACTAGGAGGGCACCCACTAAAATCAAGATAGAACCAATAAAGTAAGTGCCGATATTTGAAAAGAGAAAGGCGGTTGGAATATAAAGAGCGACACCAATCAAGCCTCCACCAGCAAAACTGGTCGTTCGAAAACCAGTCAAATCCGTCACAACCTGAGCCATGGTTCCTTTTAGAACGGACTTATCCAAACCATATTTCCAAACCAAGTAGGCCTCAAAAATCAGGAGCAAGCCTGCAAATATGATGAAAAAGCCAGATAAGAGTCCTTCCTGTTTTCGTATCCACTTGAAAAAGAAGAGATAGAACAAGAGGCCAAATATTGCTAGATAAGCTAGGCTCCCCACCAGCAAGCGAATTAAATTGTAAAGGGTTATACCTGCAGCCCCTAATTTGAAGGCTGCGAAAATCAATAAAATCGCGATTCCCAACGAAATCAACATTCGTTGGATCGCTTCTTTTCTCTCGAGTTCTGCTTTAGACGGTCTCCGTCTTGTTTTACTTGTATTCTTGTTTGCCATTTTTCTATTATACCATATTTCACAGGCATTTCGAAAAGAGAAAAAGACTGCACCAAACGGTCCAATCTTCTTTATCATGATTATATTCAAAGTAATTGTTATTATATTTAAATAAGCAAAGTCTCAAAGTTTAGATTTTTAAGATTTCACTTCGAAATTTGTATTTTTTATTTCTTGTTTTCTATCTATTTCCCTATCCGCAACTTCCCAAACACAATCGAAATGTTTTTCCATCATAGAAATGAAATCTATTTCATCATTATTAGTTTTAAAAAAGTCATCTTTTTAGTAGTTTTACGTTCACCTATCAACACAAAATTGGTCTCCCAATTATATGGAGGCAGAGTAACTCTTAAAAAAGCCTTTGTCATCTTCATATTTTTCTTTTTTTTATAAACCAACATAAACGGCAAACGATATTGTGTTGAATAATAGCGAATTTCCATTTGTCCACTTTCTACATATTTACTATATTTTTTAGTCACATCTTCAATTTCGATACTAATATTTGTGTCAGACTTTCGCAACCCTTCTTTATCCTCAAGTTTCTCTAAATCTGATAAAAAATTGGTATAGATCTGAGAACACAAAAAACGAATTTTCATTCCATTATTCATAGCATTCTCTAATACAGTTCTATTTTCCGAAAAAAAATCAATACCTGATATAAAAAGTAAATCCAATCTTTTAGTATTTTTACATAACTTTTTAATCTCTCTAGTCGAATGCTTTTTCTTTGCCACTACACCTTTAAATCCATACGATTTCATTTCTTCTGCAATACGAAAATCTCTTGTAATTTTTTTCGTCACTAAGTAACCAAAACCACCGATTATTCCAGAAGCTAATAGAGCTGATAAAATTGATTCTACTATCTTCTTCCAATCCAAATCCAGAATAAATTCAATTATATTCATTTAAAATACTCTCATTATGTTTTTTCATTTCTATGAGTTTTATTTTAGAATATCATTCAAAAACTTGTTTGTCAAATTCTTTAAAAAAGGCTGCACCAAACGGTCCAATCTTTTTATTTTCTATCTAATTTTTATGCTTGTGGTTTGCGTAGGTAACCATAAACCACACCACTTACGATTGCTCCTACCAAGACAGCAACGAGGTAAAGGAGGGCATTTGAAGTAAGGGCAATAACGAAGATTCCTCCGTGTGGCGCCATGAGTTTGATACCAGTAAGACCAACGAGACCTCCTGCTACTGCTGAACCAAGAATGAAACTTGGAATCGCACGAGCTGGGTCAGCTGCACCAAACGGAATCGCTCCCTCAGTGATAAATGACAAGCCCATGATGATATTCGTCAAACCAGAGTTGCGTTCTTCCTTGGTAAATTTATCTTTGAAAAGAAGCGTTGCGACAAAGATTGCAAGTGGTGGCACCATTCCTCCAGCCATAACTGCTGCCATGGCTACAGAACCACCTGAAGAAACAGTCGCTGCAAGCGTACCTGTACCAAAGACATAAGCCGCTTTGTTAACTGGTCCACCCATGTCAACAGCCATCATTCCACCAAGGACGATACCAAGAAGGACAGCTGAACCGCCTCCAAGACCGCCTAGGAAGTCATTCATAGCAGTGTTGATTGCCGCCATCGGGATATTCACAGCTAGCATGACAAATCCAGTCAAGATCGTTCCAAGAAGTGGCAAGAGAAGGATTGATTTAGCACCTTCAAGTGAACGAGGAACTTTAACGTATTTCTTGATAGCAAGAACCAATGCACCTGCGATAAATCCTCCCACAAGGGCACCTAGGAAACCAGATGATACACCTGCAAGAGTTGAAGTTGCTTCACCACCTGCGGCATAAGGGATCTTACCAAAGGCAAACCCTTCTTTGGCAATAGCACCAGCCACGAAACCAGCTACCAAACCTGGTTTTTCAGCAATAGAATAGGCAACATAACCTGCAAAGACTGGAAGCATCAAACCAAAGGCAGCTCCACCAATTTTCATGAACATAGAAGCTAGTTCATGGTAGGAACCAAGATTACCAAGGTTTTCATTTGGAACGCCCAAAGCACCGTCAATCAAGAAGGCAAGGGCAATCATGATACCACCACCAATAACGAATGGCAACATTTGAGATACACCACTCATCAAGTGTTTGTAGAAGGCACCACCAAGGCTTTGTTTTTCGTTAGAGGCTGTTGCGGCTTTGGCACCATTAGCGGCACGGTAGATTTCAGCATCCCCAGAAAGAGCCAAGTTAATCAGCTCTTCTGTTTTACGGATACCGTCAGCAACTGGACGATTGATCAATGGTTTGCCATCGAAACGATCCATTTCAACTGCCTTGTCTGCTGCGATGATAACAGCTTTAGCCTTACGGATGTCCTCTGATGTTAGTTGGTTCCCAACACCGCTGGCACCGTTGGTTTCGACCTTGATACCAACCCCCATTTCAGCAGCCACTTTTTGAAGGGCTTCTTGGGCCATGTAAGTGTGGGCAATACCTGTCGTACAAGCTGTAACAGCCACGATAAAGTCACCAGAGTTATTGGCAGGTACTTGAACAGGTTCCTCAGTTTTTTCTGAAGCTTTGTCAAAAAGTTCGATGACTTGATCAGCTGATGTTGCTTGACGAAGTTTGTCAGCAAAACCGTCTTTCATCAAGTATTGAGACAATTCTGCCAAGGCTGCCAAGTGAGTGTCATTGGCACCTTCTGGAGCCGCAATCATGAAGAAGAGGTCTGTTGGTTGTCCGTCCAAGCTCTCATAATCAACACCCTTATTTGACTTAGCAAATAGAACTGTCGCTTCTTTGACAGCAGCGTTTTTGCTGTGAGGCATTGCGATACCGTCACCCAAACCAGTAGAAGTCAAGGCTTCACGCGCCAAAATGCCTTCTTTAAAAGTTTCAAAATCTGTTACATAACCGTGGTCTGTCAAATTTTTAATCATCTCGTCGATGACAGCTGTTTTTTCAGTTGCCTGCAAATCCAGCAACATGACATCTTTTCTCAATAAGTCTTGAATTTTCATCGTTTTCTACCTCAACTTTTTCATATGTTTCTTTAATAAATTCTGCCGTTGCCAAGTCATCCGAGAAAGTAGTTGCTGTTCCGCAAGCCACTCCCCATTTGAAGGATTCTACTGCGTCTTTTGATTTGACAAATTCACCTGTGAATCCGGCAACCATAGAATCACCAGCTCCGACTGAATTTTTGACTGTTCCCTTGATTGGTTTAGCGAAGTAAGCTCCCTCAGATGTGACAAGAAGGGCACCGTCCCCAGCCATAGAGATAATAACATTTTGAGCACCTTTAGCCAGTAACTCACGAGCGTATTTCTCAATTTCATCTAAACTTTCGAGTTTAACCCCAAAAATCGCTCCAAGTTCATGATTGTTTGGTTTTACAAGAAGAGGTTGGTAGTCCAAACTATCAATTAAGGTCTGTCCTTCAAAGTCACAGACCACTTGCGCACCAGTCTGGCGCGTCAAGGAAATCAAATCCTTATAGATGACATTGCCTAGATTTTTAGCACTTGAACCAGCAAAGACAACTGTATCATCTGCTGTCAGACTAGATAAAATAGCTTTCAATTCTTCTAGCTGAGCTGCGTCAACATTTGGACCGGTTCCGTTGATTTCTGTTTCTTGGTCTGCTTTAATCTTGACATTGATACGCGTATCTTCTGCCAATTGGACAAAGCGTGTTTCAATTTTTTCCTCTGCCAAAGTATCTGTGATAAATTTACCAGTAAAACCTCCGATAAATCCCGTCGCTGTATTTGGAATACCCAAGCGTTTCAAGACACGACTGACATTGATTCCTTTCCCACCAGCAAACTTATCATCACTGTCCATACGATTGACACTACCGACTTGAACTTGGTCCAAACGAACGATATAGTCAATGGATGGATTGAGTGTGACTGTATAAATCATACTTCTATTACCTCCGTTTTCTCCTTAATAGCCTGCAAGAGCTCATGCCCTTGACTTGTGATAACAATAGCTCGTTTGAGTGGAGCTACCTTGGCAAAGCAAGTTTGTCCAATCTTAGACGAATCCACCAAGACATAGGTCTGTTTGGCATTCTCTAAAATAGCACGCTTCACAGCTCCCTCCTCCATATCAGGAGTCGTATAATAGCCATCGTCCACACCATTCATCCCGATAAAGGCACGGTCAAAGTGCAATTGGTTAATCTGGTTAAGAGCAACGCCCCCGATGCTAGCATCTGTCGCCATCTTGACACTTCCTCCAACCATGACCGTTGGAATCTGCTTTTCAACCAACTGAGCAGCATGGTGAATGGAGTTGGTCACGACTGTAACATTCTTATTGACCAATTCATGAATCAAAAAGGCTGTCGTTGTTCCAGCATCGATAAAGATGACATCTTGTTCCTTGATGAGAGAGGCTGCTTTCTGAGCCAACAACTTCTTCTCTTGAAGGTTTTTGACAGATTTTTCTTGAATGGTTTCTTCTTCCTGCAAGGAATGAGGCAATTCTGCTCCACCATGCACGCGACGAAGCTTGTTTTCTGCTTCCAATTCATCCAAGTCTCTTCGAACCGTTGATTCTGAGGTCTCTAGCAAACTAACTAATTTTTCTAGAGAAACTACATGATGTTGATGTAACTCCTCTAAAATCAGTTGCTTCCGCTCTGTTTTTAACACCGAATCACCTCCTGTTATCGTTTACACTATTCATTCTATCACACTTTCTTTTAAAGTCAAGCATTTTTTATCATTTTCTTTCAAATTCTATCATTTTTCTTATTTTCAGAATTTTTATTGCAAGATAAGAGCCTTTATGGTAGACTATTTGAGTAAGTATTGGAAGATTACTCAAGAGGCTTAAGAGGCCGTGTTGGAAACGCGGTAGGCGTGTAACAGCGTGCGTGGGTTCGAATCCCATGTCTTCCGTGGAAAAGAAAAATTATTTCTAGGATGCAACAAATGTTGTATCCTTTTTTGTATCCCTTTTTTACAAATAGAGTCTGTTTTAGGGGCTGACTTTTTAGCAAAAGAATACCAAGGAATACCAAAGACAAAAACAAAAAACGTTGATTTAACAACGTTTTACCAAGGAATGCAAAAGAATGCAAAGGAATAATGGAGCCGGTGGGAGTCGAACCCACGTCCAAACACCTGCCAACATATTTGTCTACAACCATAGGTTATGTATTATGTTAACAGTCCCTCGACACATAACTCAAGCCTAGAAACTGCGAGTCTATCAATCTCTTATCAAGCCGCTAGACAAGACTTGATCGTATCTCGCTAATAATAAGACCTGTCATTGAACACGAGCAATCCAAATCGGGTCACGCCTGCTGGTTTTTAGGCAGCTAGAGCGTAAGAAGTGTTATTTTTTGCAGTTATATTTAACTGAGCGTTTACGTCGCCACACGAGTCGCAAAATATGCCTCATAATGCCTGTCGAATCCGTAACGACCCCAAAAGACAATAAAACCATTATACCTTATCTAACTCAAAAATGCAAAAAGGAAATCAATTAACTAAAAAAGATACTATTCAAGAAATTTAGCAAACTGGGAGACTATCTCAGTACATAACTTTACGATTGTGAATAGAACTTACGAAATCCAATTAACACATACCTAAGATAAAGCTATCTGTTTTGAAGAAATTCACGAAGAGAATTATTCTAAAATACTTTCAGATGAGAATTTTCCTACTCTCTTTGTTTCAATTCATTTGAGTTTAAAAACTATAAAATCAATCCTTATATTATTCGGACTACGTTTCACTTGTTGTGCTAAAATAAATAGGTTTCATTCGAACTTTAATAGACTATGAAAACCAGTGGAACTTACCCTGACACGGAATTCCACTGGTTTTTTCGATTTTTACCAGATTAACTTCTACTATTTTTAGCTGTGAAAATTAGTTTAGGACTTTAACTTATTTTCAATCTTCTAATCTAAAGGCCACTTCTAGTAAAGAAAAATCAGGGTTCTCCTGACTTTTACTTAGCTAATTCTCTTTCTCGTTCTTTCATTATTTTATGATTTTCATACAAACGGGATAAGAACTTAGAAATTTCTTTTAAGATAGAATAGGTTGGCACTGCGACAATCATTCCAACTACACCATAGATATTGCTTGACAACAAAAGTAAAACTAAAATCGTGATTGGATGAACCTTCATAACACTTCCTACGATTCGAGGATATAAGATATTGCCATCTACCTGCTGAACAACAAGCATATAAATCACTGCAATCAGCATTCTATGGGGATCAGTGAATATATTTGCAATAATCATAGGAATCAAACCAATACTTGGCCCCACATAAGGAATTAAATTGGCTACACCAGAAAAAATAGCAAAAACTAAAGCATATTTTAAACCAATAATACTATAGCCAATATAAGCCAAACAACCTATAATGATTGCGTCAATCGAAACTCCACTAATATAGCGAGCAATCGTCGCATTCAAATTCTTTAAGAGGCCTGCAATATGCAAGCGATCCCTCTTTAGAATCGTTCTTTCAAGCATGGGCAAGAATTTATGTCCATCTAGTAAGAAATAAACCAAAAAAACTGGAGTCATAATCAAAATCAAAACAGTACTGATAAGAGCTGACAAGACGCTCCCCACACTATTTGATACGCTATTTAGGATATTTTGAAGAATATCAACATAGGATAAGTTTAACTGCTGAATTGTAGCTTCTACATCCAAATTCTGGAGCGCAGGATAATTAGATAAGTCTATGATTAAGTCTTGTACTCGACTATAAATAGTTTGACTAGATATAATCAAACTAGATAACTGATTAATCAAAATAGGTAAAAGATAGACAACACCTACGACCATTCCCCAGACCAAAGCACACAAGGTAATTAAAATACCAAGCAAACGATTGAGTTTACAGACTTTATTTAAGAAAGTAACAATAGGGTTTGTCAAATAATAAAGAAACCCCCCTAATAAAAATGGAATCATAATTGTATTAAGCACGCTAACAAAAGGGTTAATCAAAGACCCCATCTGTCTCCATAGGTAAAATATGATTGTTAAGAGTAAAATTTCTGTGGTCCAAAAAAATAATTTATTTCTACGAAACATGAGTTACCTCCCTCACTCTATTTTACCATATTTTCAAAAAGCTTAACGGATGAATTATTAAAGCAAGAATATTTTTTTTCTTTATGATAGAATAAGACTACTATGAAAAAAATATTTTTAACTTTATTAACTGTCTCCCTTTTAGGAGGTCCTTCTACTGCTGTTGCTCAAGATTTTACCATTGCCGCTAAACATGCGATTGCTGTTGAGGCAAATACTGGTAAAATTCTCTATGAGAAGGATGCAACGCAACCTGTCGAAATTGCTTCCATAACAAAATTGATTACTGTTTATCTAGTCTATGAAGCTCTGGAAAATGGAAGTATCACACTATCCACCCCAGTAGATATTTCTGATTATCCTTATCAATTGACGACAAATTCTGAAGCCAGTAATGTTCCTATGGAGGCCCGTAATTATACTGTCGAAGAGTTGCTTGAAGCAACTCTGGTATCTAGTGCCAACAGTGCCGCTATTGCCCTAGCTGAGAAAATTGCTGGCTCTGAAAAAAACTTCGTTGATATGATGCGAGCAAAACTCTTGGAATGGGGAATCAAAGATGCCACTGTTGTCAATACAACTGGTCTGAACAACGAGACTCTAGGAGATAATATTTACCCGGGCTCAAAAAAAGATGATGAAAACAAGCTCAGTGCTTATGATGTCGCTATCGTTGCCCGCAACCTCATCAAAAAATACCCACAAGTTTTGGAAATCACCAAAAAACCTTCTTCTACTTTTGATGGGATAACAATCACTTCAACCAACTACATGTTAGAAGGTATGCCTGCTTACCGTGGTGGTTTTGATGGACTGAAAACAGGAACAACAGATAAGGCTGGAGAGTCTTTTGTTGGTACTACTGTCGAAAAAGGCATGAGAGTCATCACAGTTGTTTTAAATGCAGACCATCAAGACAATAATCCTTACGCTCGGTTTACAGCTACATCTTCACTAATGGATTATATTTCTTCTACATTTACACTTCGCAAAATCGTTCAGCAAGGCGATGCCTATCAAGATAGCAAAACCCCTGTACAAGATGGAAAAGAAGATACGGTCACTGCAGTGGCCCCAGAGGATATCTATCTAATTGAACGTGTTGGGAATCAATCTTCCCAATCTGTTCAATTCACACCTGATTCCAAAGCAATCCCAGCACCACTTGAAGCTGGAACAGTGGTTGGCCATTTAACTTACGAAGACAAGGACTTGATCGGTCAAGGTTACATCACCACAGAGCGCCCTAGTTTCGAAATGGTTGCAGACAAGAAAATTGAAAAAGCCTTCTTCTTAAAAGTTTGGTGGAATCAGTTTGTCCGCTTTGTTAACGAGAAATTATAAAAAAATCGCGATTTAAACCGCGATTTTTTTTATTACAAATTCATCTTCAAAGTTCTTGATTTTGAGTAGATCTAATGCTCAATGAAAATCAAAGAGTAAACTAGGAAGCTAGCCGTAGGTTGCTCAAAGCACCGCTTTGAGGTTGTAGATAAAGCTGACGTGGTTTACACTTTGATTTTCGAATAGTATCAAAGTCCTTGATTTTGAGTAGATCTAAAATCAAATTTTACCCAACTGACCCTTCCATCTCATAGCTAATCAAACGGTTCAGCTCAACAGCATACTCCATTGGAAGCTCTTTTGTGAAGGGCTCCACAAATCCCATAACAATCATTTCTGTCGCTTCTGATTCTGACAATCCACGACTCATGAGGTAATACAATTGTTCTTCTGAAATCTTAGAAACCTTAGCTTCGTGTTCCAAAGCAACTTGCGAGTTGTGGATTTCATTAAATGGAATAGTATCTGATGCCGACAAGTCATCCATGATAATGGTATCACATTCAATGTGAGAAACAGATTTCTTAGAGTTCTTGTTAAAGGTTACTTGACCACGGTAGTCAACCTTTCCTCCGCCTTTAGCGATGGATTTAGACACGATAGACGAACTGGTATGTGGAGCATTGTGAATCATCTTGGCACCAGTGTCCTGGTGTTGCCCTGCATTAGCAAAGGCAATAGAAAGCATAGTACCACGCGCCCCTTCTCCATCTAGGCAAACAGATGGGTATTTCATGGTTGTTTTGGCACCCAAGTTTCCATCAATCCACTCAACAGTCGCATCTTTCAAGGCTTTGGCACGTTTCGTTACCAAGTTATAGACGTTGTCAGACCAGTTTTGAATGGTTGTATAACGCATATAAGCTCCTTTTAAGGAAAAGATTTCTACAATGGCAGCATGCAAGCTGTTACTTGAATATGTTGGCGCTGTACAACCTTCAACGTAGTGGACACTTGCTCCCTCATCAACGATAATCAAGGTACGTTCAAACTGACCTGTATTTTCGTTGTTGATACGGAAGTAAGTTTGAAGTGGAATATCCACTTTGACCCCTTTTGGTACATAGATAAAGGTTCCACCTGACCATACTGCCGAATTGAGGGCAGCCAACTTATTATCTGTTGGTGGTACCAACTTAGCAAAGTATTGTTTAAACAAATCTGGGTATTCCTTGAGAGCAGAATCCGTATCTGTAAAGATAATACCTAACTTCTCAAATTCTTCCTTCATGTTATGGTAAACTACTTCGGACTCATACTGGGCAGAAGCTCCAGCAAGATAAGCACGTTCAGCTTCTGGAATCCCAATACGTTCAAAGGTTTCTTTAATTTTTTCAGGAACCTCATCCCAGGAACGAGCTGGTTTATCAGATGGTTTTTGGTAGTAGATTAAGTCATCAAAATCAATCTCTGATAAGTCTGCTCCCCAAGTTTGCATGGGCATTTTTTTGAAGGTTTCATAAGACTTCAAACGGAATTCTAACATCCACTCAGGTTCTCCCTTGGCAGCTGATAGTTCACGAATGACATCCTCATTCAATCCTTTTCCTGTCGATAGGACAGGCTCTACATCATCATGGAAACCAAATTTATATTCACCAAGATCAATTGGTTTTGGTTCTACTCTTTCTTCAGCCATAATATCCTTTCTTTCATTCTTCATTTCTACTGATTCATAAGACAAAAGAAACTTGTCTTATTTGTTTTCTTGATTTTCAATTGTTTTCTTAAGGGCATTCCAAGCTAGGGTTGCACACTTAATTCGTTGCGGGAATTTGGCAACACCTGACAAGAAAGCTGCATCGCCTAGTTGGTCTTGGCGTTCATCTTTTTGCCCTTGAACCATTTCAGAAAAAATAGTCGCAAGTTCTAAAATTTCTTGTTTGGTTTTTCCTAAAACGGCATCTGTCATCATACTAGCAGAGGCAGTTGAGATGGTACAACCTGAGTTTAGAAAAGCAATATCTTCCAAACAGTCCTCTGAGTCAAACTTGACAGAGAGGTTGATAACATCCCCACAGGTCGGATTGTTGAGACTGATTTGTTCAACGTCTTCTAACTTCCCTTGGTGATGTGGATTTTTCGAATGATCCGCTACCACTGCCATATAGAGGCTATCTAGTTTAGAAAGTGCCATTGAAAAACTCCTTTGTCTTTTGTAAGGCATCGACTAGCTTGTCGCAATCTGCCTTGGTATTGTAGATATAAAAACTTGCACGAGCTGTTGCTGGGACTTCTAAATACTGAAGCAAGGGTTGCGCACAATGATGGCCCGCACGAACGGCTACTCCCTCATAATCCAAAGCAGTCGCTAGGTCGTGCGGATGAAGGTCGCCTAGGTTAAAGGCAATGACACCTGAACGTTGAGCCAAGTCCTGCGAACCGTAAATGGTCAATCCTTCAATCGCCTGCAGTTTTGGATAGATATATGCAATCAGTTCCTGTTCATGGGCTTCAATGGCATCCATACCAATCTTTTCCAGATAATCCACTGCTGCTGCCAGTCCGATAGCACCTGCCATGTTAGGAGTTCCAGCCTCGAATTTCCAAGGTAATTCCTTCCAACTAGCAGATTGCTCGTAGACAAAATCAATCATCTCGCCGCCAAATTCAAGGGGTGACATTTGTTCTAAATACTTCTCTTTTCCGTACAGAACACCGATACCAGTCGGACCAGCCATCTTGTGACCTGAAAAGGCAAAGAAGTCCACATCCAAGTCCTGGACATCGATCTGCATATGAGGCGTAGATTGAGCACCATCCACCACCATGATGGCACCAACTTGGTGGGCCATTTGAGTAATTTCCTTAATTGGATTGACGACACCAAGAACATTTGAAGCATGAGCAAGGGAGACAAACTTAACCTTATCAGTCAATTTAACTCGCAAATCCTCCATATCCAAGGCACCGTCCTTAAGATAGACATAGACAAGCTCTGCCCCAGTCTTACGGCAGGCTTCCTGCCATGGAATGATATTGGAATGGTGTTCCATGACGGAAATCAAGACCTGGTCTCCCTCAGTCAAGACTTCCTCAGCATAACGCGCTACCCAATTCAGACTGGTTGTCGTTCCTCTGGTAAAGAGAACTTCCTTTGTAGAGTCTGCATTGATAAACTTACGAATGGTTTCACGAGCCGCCTCATAAGAAGCTGTCGCCCTTTCTGCCAAGGTATGAACACCACGGTGAACATTGGCATTGTCGTTCTCATAGTAGCGGTTGATTGTTTCCAGTACTGCTAGTGGTTTTTGTGTCGTCGCAGCATTGTCCAGATAGACCAACGGTTCATCGTTGACAATCTGGTCTAAAATTGGAAAATCCTTGCGAATCGCTTCTACATCTAACATAGGCTACCCCTTAGCGTTTTGACAATTTTTCTTCGATAGTCGCAATCATTTCATCACGAACTTCCTTGACTGGAATCTCCACGATAACAGATCCAAGGAAACCACGGACAACCAAGCGTTCTGCAGTTGCCTTGTCCAAGCCTCGGCTCATGAGGTAGTACATGTCTTCTGGATCTACCTGACCAATAGAGGCTGCGTGTCCTGCAGTTACGTCATTTTCATCAATCAAAAGAATTGGATTGGCATCTGAACGCGCTTGGTCTGAAAGCATGAGCACACGGCTCTCTTGTTGGGCATCTGCTCCCTTAGCACCCTTAATGATGTGGCCGATACCATTGAAAGTCAAAGTTGCTTTTTCAAGGATAACCCCATGTTGGAGGATATTTCCGATTGAGTTGCAGCCATAGTTTGTTACGCGAGTGTCAATTCCTTGCACCTGACGGCCACTTGAAAGAGCTACCACTTTAAGATCCGCATGGCTACCGTTACCAAGCAAGTCACTATCAAAGTCAGCAACGACGTTTCCTTCGTTCATGACACCGATTGCCCAGTCAATACTTGCATCGTTGCCTAATTTACCACGACGGCTAATATAGGCAGTAACGTTTTCACCTAGACGGTCGATCGCCGCAAACTTCACTTGAGCACCAGAACGTGCAATGACTTCTACTGTGATATTAGCAGTTGCTTTGGCACTTCCTTCACCGCGTGACTCTAAACGCTCCAGATAACTAATCTTAGAATTTTTACCAGCGATAATCATAATATGCTTGTTAAACGGCACATCGCTATCGCTGTCTTGATAGAAAATCCCTTCGATTGGTTCAGCAATTTCCACGTTATCAGGAATATAGAGAACAGCACCACTATTGAAATAAGCTGTATGGTAGGCTGCCAACTTATCATCGTCATACTTGACAGATGACATGAAGAATTCCTCAACAAGCTCTGGAATTTCTTCTAAAGCTGAGTGGAAGTCTGTAAAGATGATACCCTGTTCAGCCAACTCAACTGGAATTTGCTCAAAAACAGTTTGCGTTCCTACTTGCACCAACTTCAAGTGGTTATCTAGTGCAGTGAAATCTGGAACATTTGCTGATGGCTCGCTTTCTGTAATCGTCCCATCCCCCAGATTCCAACGGTGGAATTTGACACGCTCAATAACTGGTAATTCCAAAGTCTCAATCTTATCAAAAGCTTTTTGACGGAGGTCAGCCAACCAGCTTGGTTCAGCGTGCATTTCTGAAAAAAGTTTAATATTTTCTCTAGTCATTTACTTCTCCTAAAAGATACGAGGAAATTACAATTCTTCCTTGTAGTCGTAGCCAAGTTCTTCAGCTAGTTTTGCGTATCCTTCACGTTCCAAACGCGCAGCCAATTCTGGACCACCAGAAAGGACAACACGCCCTTCCATCATCACGTGTACCACGTCTGGTGTGATATAGTTCAAAAGACGTTGGTAGTGAGTGATGATCATAGCACCAAAACCTTCACCACGCATGGCATTCACACCTTTAGAAACAACTTTAAGAGCGTCAATATCAAGACCAGAGTCAATCTCATCCAAAAGGGCAAAAGTTGGTTCCAACATCAAAAGTTGAAGAATTTCATTACGTTTTTTCTCACCACCAGAGAAACCTTCATTGAGATAACGTTCAGCCATTTCTTCTTTCATGTTGAGCAATTCCATTTTCTCGTCCAACTTAGTGATAAACTCACGAACTGAAATCTTTTCATCATCTTCTTTACCAGCATTCATAGCGGCACGAAGAAACTCAGCATTGGTAATTCCAGGAATTTCAGATGGGTATTGCATAGCAAGGAAAAGTCCCATACGCGCACGCTCATCTACTTCCAACTCAAGGATGTTTACGCCATCAAACAAAACTTCACCTTTGGTTACTTCATAGTTTGGATTTCCCATGATAGCGGCAGAAAGAGTCGATTTACCAGTACCATTTGGTCCCATGATAGCGGCGATTTCTCCTGTTTTCAGGGTCAGGTTAACCCCTTTTAAAATTTCTTTTCCTTCAATCTCAACGTGAAGATCTTTGATCTCTAATACTGACATGATAGTTCCTTTCTTTTTCAAGACTTTTACAGTACTTACTAGAAAAACGTCTGATTTCCCCAGAAATAGAGTAAAAGGTCTATAAATATACTTTTCTAGTATAACAAAAAAAAGCCTAAAAGGCTTTGATTTTGTCTGGAAGCTGAGGGCTAGTCTTTCCTATTAAAATGCTGATCGATGACATCAACGATTTTGCCCATCACATAACTGACTCGGAAATTTCTGAAGAGTAAAATTGCCCAAAAGGCTGCCATAATATAGCGACCAGTCATCCAAGCTTCATTGAAAAAATAGGTCTCAGCAGCTGTAAACAGCGCCATAATAATAAATTGTTGTTTATTCATAAACTTATTGTATCATGAAATCTTTCTTTAGTCTTCCTCTACCTTCACTTTATCAGCCAAAAATTCAAATCCTTCTGGAATCAGACTTTCTTCTGCTTCTTTTTCAGTTTGAGAAGATTTGGCTTTAGCTGAAAAGGCTGCGCGAACTTCTTTCCATTCCTCCATGGAAATGGCTAAAATCTCAGGTGAAAAACCTGCTGCCTGACTGAGAATGTTGCCAAACATAGTGTTGAGATTGTCTCGTTTCATGGTTTGACCAGCATTGAAGTTAGATTCAAAAGCAAGAATGGCATGGTGTTCATTGGCTGCAACCGGTTGAGAACCAACTAGTAGAGCCTTATCAGGACCTCCAAGACTTTCAATCACCTCTCCCCAGGCATTCTGCAAGCGAATCAGATTTTGACGTGCTAAATCAGGATTTTCGACAGCCTCTTGTAAGATAGATTGAACTTTATTGCGATCCACACGATAGACTGTCTTGCCTGTTGCTGGGCGACTAGGAGTTGGACTAGTTGGCTTGGGCACAGTTCCCACATTGGCGAGTTCTTGTTTGAGACGTGTCACTTCCTGTCTCAGTGCAGAAATTTCATGTTCAACTGCACCAGAAAGAGCTAGTTCAGGATTAATCTCCGCTAAACGAATAGTCATCATCTCAGCATAAATCTTGGGCTGCAAACTAGACTTAATATCTGCTAAACTCACTGTCGCTAAGCGAATCATTTCAAACAGATTTTCTTGAGGAAGTGCCAAATTTTCTACAAAGACTGGACTATGATGAGTATTTTCTCCCCCTGTTTGAACAATTAACAAGTCTCTTAAATAGTGCAAAAGATCGGTCACAAAACGAGTCATGCTCTTACCATTGTCAAAGAGAAGATTTAAGCAAGCTAATGCTTTGGGAACATCCTGCTGGGACAAGGCAGCCACATAATCATCTAAGGCTGATAGGCTAATAGTGCCAGTAATTTCTTCAGAGATGGCAGTCGTCAGCTCATTTCCCTGTGTCAAACTCAGGGCTTGATCCAAAATAGACAAGGCGTCTCGCATTCCACCTTCAGCCCGTCTGGCAATGATTTCCACAGCCTCTGGCTCAGAACTGATATTTTCTTTTTCTAAGATATAGCGGATATGTTCCTTAATATCCTGTGTTTTAATCGATTTAAATTCAAAACGTTGGACACGGGATAGAATAGTGGCAGGAATCTTGTGCAATTCAGTAGTAGCCAAAATAAAGACCACATTCTGTGTTGGCTCTTCCAACGTCTTTAGAAGGGCATTAAAAGCCCCTGTAGACAGCATGTGAACCTCATCTATGATGTAAACCTTATAACGAGCAAGGCTAGGCGCATAGGTAGATTTATCACGAATTTCGCGAATTTCATCCACCCCATTATTAGAGGCTGCATCCATTTCAATGACATCTTCTAAACTACCGTCCGTCACTGCCTGACAAATATAGCAGTTATTACAAGGTTCACCACCCACTTGATTGGGACAGTTCATAGCTTTGGCAAAAATCTTAGCTACACTGGTTTTTCCCGTTCCACGTGGACCAGAAAAAAGATAGGCATGACTTATTTTCTCTTGTTCTACTGCTTGTTTAAGAGTCTTAGCCACAACTTCTTGACCAACCAACTGGGAGAAGTTTTGACTTCTATATTTTCGATAAAGTGCTTGATACATTAAGATTTTTCCCCAAACATTGTAAAGTCCCATGCTGTCTTTTCAAGCAAAATAGCGACAAATTGTTCCAAATAATCTCGATCCATTGCATCGTAATCCTCAATCTCTGAAGAATCCAGATCCAGAACTCCAAGTAGTTGGCCATTCTTTATCATCGGCACCACAATTTCACTTTTAGCTAGACTATCACAAGAAATATAGTTGGGATAGGTCCTTACATCACCAACCAGGACTGTTTCCTGCAACTCAGCAGCTTCACCACATACGCCCTTGCCTAGTGCAATACGGATACAGGAAACACCTCCTTGGAAGGGACCTAAAACCAATTCCTTTCCATCGAACAAATAAAAACCTGCAAATACGGTATTAGGAAAACGTGATTTTATGAGAGCACTGGCGTTGGAAAGATTAGCCAAAACATTGGTTTCGCCTTCCAATAGGAAGGACAATTCTTCATTTAACATTTGATAACGTGATTGTTTTTCTGATTTTAACATAGAACTATTATATCAAAAAAG
This sequence comes from Streptococcus sp. 1343, assembly GCF_013277355.1. Classification (NCBI taxonomy): domain Bacteria; kingdom Bacillati; phylum Bacillota; class Bacilli; order Lactobacillales; family Streptococcaceae; genus Streptococcus; species Streptococcus sp. 1343. The sequence goes on along the minus strand of NZ_VMMT01000041.1, from coordinate 33,808 downwards.
GAGCAGAGACAAAAGAAAAAATCCCTTGTTTAGTAAACAAAGGATTTTGTGAATTTTCAATTTGATTAAAGTTCGATATCACCAAACAAATCAGCCATTGAAAATCCTGTTTGTGTTTCTGGAAGTTCGAAATCACGCTTCTCTTGACGTCTTGGACGACGTGGACGAGCAGCACGTTTTTCTTCTTTTTGTCCTTCTTCTTGAGCTGGACGTTCTTCAAGAGCTTTAATAGAAAGTGATACACGCTCTGCATCTGCGTTAACTTCAAGAACTTTAACTTGAACTTCTTGACCAACTTTAAGAGCTTCTTTTGGATTTTCAATACGTTTGTGTGAAATTTGTGATACGTGAACAAGTCCATCGATACCTGGCAATACTTCAACAAATGTACCGAAGTCAGTCAAACGTTTAACTGTTCCTTCTACTACATCACCTTTAGCCAATTTTTGCTCAACACCATCCCATGGTCCTGGTACTGTTGCTTTAAGTGAAAGTGATACACGTCCTTCTTCTTCGTTAAGATCAAGGATTTTCACTTCAATTTCTTCACCAACAGTTACAACTGATTTTGGTGAAACGTTACGTTCATGTGACAATTCAGTCAAGTGAACCAATCCGTCAACACCACCAAGGTCGATGAAAGCACCGAAACTTGTGATACGAGCAACTTTACCAGTTACAACATCACCAACAGCAAATTTACCAAATACTTCAGCGCGAGCTGCTGCTGTAGCTGCTTCAACAACTTCACGACGTGAAAGGATGAAGCGGTTTTCTTTAGCATCAACTTCTTTGATTTTAGCGTCAAATTCTTGACCTACAAAACGCTCAGTGTTACGTACGAAACGAGTATCCAACATTGAAGCTGGGATAAATCCACGAACACCTTCAAATTCTACTGAAAGTCCACCTTTAACGGCACGAGTTCCTTTAACAGTAACAACTTCTTCTTCGCGACCAACAAGTTTGTCCCATGCTTTGCGAGCTTCAAGGCGTTTTTTAGATACAAGGTATGTAACTGTATCAGTATCTTTACCAACTACTTGACGAAGTACAAGAACATCCAATACTTCTCCTACTTTAACAAAGTCATTGATATCTGCATCGCGATCGTTTGTCAATTCGCGAAGAGTCAAGACACCTTCAACACCAGTTCCAGAGATTGCAACGTTAGCTTGAGTCGCATCAACTGTCAATACTTCAGCACTAACAACATCACCAGTCTCAACTTGGCTAACGCTATTTAGCAAATCTTCAAATTCGTTCATCTAAAAAATCCTCCAACAATCAAGTTTTTTCTTAAACTTGACATACTTATAATTTTTTTCCTAAGCACTCGCAAGGACATGTTCATATCGTTCACGTCTTTCAATTATAAAAATAAAATACCCTAAGATATTTTGCTTTTTATCTTGATTATTACCTAAGAACTGGGGTAGCTGGATTCGAACCAACGCATGAGGGAGTCAAAGTCCCTTGCCTTACCGCTTGGCTATACCCCATTGATGAAATGGAGAGAGAGGGATTCGAACCCCCGAACCCGAAGGAGCGGATTTACAGTCCGCCGCGTTTAGCCTCTTCGCTATCTCTCCTACAATCAACATGGACTATTATATCATGAAAATTTCAAAAAAACAAGACTTATTTTGCTAAATTATAATTTTCAATCAAAATTTCCACAGCTTTTTCCAATTTTTTATAAAAACTATCGACATTCCCATTCTTTATGATGGCAAATTGTCCCTCTAATTCGGCAATTTCTCCGATAACTTTTTTACCAATGATCAAGGTATAGCCTTCAAAACTGTCTTTTCCTACATTAACTTTGGCATCTGCTACTTGAATTTCGATTTTTTTATCTTTCTTACTCATTTCATACCTCTCTTCACTTTTTCTATTGTACAAGAAAATCCTAAAACTAGCAAGAAAAAACTCTATATCAGGCTTGTCTGATATAGAGTTTTATGTAAACAACCTCAATCGATTTAGCATAGCTAATAGTTAGTAAACAAGCATAATTGACTATCCTTTTTAGGTTATCAGTGAGTCTCACCACCTACTAACTGCAAATCCTTATCTTTGTAGTCTACAATAGCTTCAATAGCTACCTCTATGCCTCTTACAATATCGCATAGACTCATTCCTGCAGTATTCGGCTTATTTACTACTTGTTCCATCATATATGGAATATGCATGAAACCTGCTCTCATATTAGGGAATTTTTTATCCACTAAATAAAGAGCTTGGTACATCAAATGATTGCAAACAAAGGTTCCTGCACTATTGGACACAACTGCTGGAAGTCCCTGTTTTTTAATAGCTTGTACCATCGCTTTGACAGGTAAACTACTAAAATAGGCCGATGCTCCATCAATACGAATCGGTGTATCAATTGGTTGATTGCCTTCGTTATCAGGTATGCGAGCATCATCTTGATTAATAGCCACTCGTTCAGGTGTTAAGCCGGTCCTGCCGCCTGCTTGTCCAATACAAAGTACAGCATCTGGTTGATATCGTAATATTTCTGCCTCTAAAACTTCTGACGACTTATAAAAAACCGTTGGAATTTCTACCCAGCGAACTTCGGCCCCATTAATCTCAGATGGTAATAATTTTACAGCCTCCAAAGCTGGATTAATCTTTTCACCTCCAAAAGGATTAAAACCTGTAACCAATATTTTCATTTTATTTTCCTTTACTAAAATGCGAGAAAGTACATTAAGAATATGTGAATAACAATCATTACTAGAGCAACACCTGCTTGAGCCTTTATAACGCCATTCTGATCTTTCATATCCATCAATGCTGCTGGTAGAGCGTTAAAATTAGCAGCCATTGGGGTCAATAAGGTCCCACAATAACCTGCTGTCATGGCAAGAGCACCAGCCACAATTGGATTAGCTCCTAGAGCAAATACAAAGGGAACTCCAACACCTGCTGTAATAACGGTGAATGCTGCAAAAGCATTTCCCATAATCATTGTGAATAGAACCATTCCAAGAACATAGGCCAAAACTCCTATAAAGCGACTATCTGAAGGAACAATACCGCTAATCAGATGAGAGATAACATCACCAACACCTGCTACAGTAAAAATAGCCCCCAAAGCCCCTAATAATTGGGGAACAATCCCACTTGTTGAAACTTGCTGAGTCATTCGATTATTTTCTGATAACAAACTCTTAGGGTGACTATTGGTAATCACAAGAACAGAAATTGTAGCAAATAAGGCGGCAAGGCTAATCGAAATCTTGCTAAATTCTGGAATCATTTGCGCTAAGACCAACGCAAGTATTGCCATCAGCATAACTGGAATAAAAATTTTATTTTTCAATCTGTTAGATTCAATATTGGCTTTCATTTCATCTAAGGATGGCAAGGTTCCGATACGGACTTGCTTAAACAATGTTAACAGCGATAATAGGATTACAATAATACCAATACTCATATTTGGCATATAGGAACCACCTATAAACGTAATAGCCAATAGAGTCCAAAATGCAGATGTCCCAAGTCGAACTGGGTTTGTTTTATCTTTATAACTACAATAGGCTGTATGGAGAAATTGACAACCAATCACAATATAGGTCAACTCTAATAGTTGCTTTGCCAACTCTGTCATTTTTGTTCTCCTCCCCTAGTCTTTTCTGATGTCAATTTTTTATCAAATAAATAATTATAAATCCCCACTACAATAAGTGTTATAACAGCAACAATAATAGATGCAGAAGCAATCCCTGCATAATTGCTTTCATAGCCTAACTGATCTAATGTTCCCCCTATCAAGAGGACTCCCCCAGCACCTACAAACGTATTTTGAGCAAAGAAATTTCCAAAATTTTCATTCGCAGCTGCACGCGCTTTTATTGTCTCATCTTCAACCTCTGTTAACTTTCTACCTAATTGAGACTCTGCTGCTGCTTCTCCCATAGGTTGAACCAAAGGTCTGACAAACTGAGGGTGTCCTCCTAGACGAATTGAAAAGAAACCAGCTAACTCTCGAATAAAGAAATAAACTGTATAGAAGTTTCCAACTGTCAGACCTTTAATCTTTCGAATCAAATCAATTGATCGTTGCTTGAGTCCAAAGGTTTCTGACAGCCCCACAAGAGGCAAGGTAACCATAAAAATCGTGAGCACTCGCTGATTGCTAAATTCTTTTCCCAAAATCTCCAAAAATTCAACAAGAGAAACACCTGAAACTAAAGCTGTAACCAAACCAGCTAAGACTACTGTTGCAATTGTATCAAACTTTAAAATAAAACCCACAACAATGATTGCTATTCCTATTAGCTTAATCCACTCCATATCAAACTCCTTTATATTCAAAATGACAGTATTTTTTAAATTTTATCAAGAGCAATACCATTCCTTATTTAATATGCTTTTCTAGTTCTTTTTGGTATTTGCTATTGGATTCCAATTTTTCTTTTTGCCATTTTTTAAGAGCTTCGTCATATTCTTTTGTTGTAACAATATCTTTTTGCAATTTCATTCCTTTAAAGATATATGGATCCCCCTTAATACCAACTTGTGAGTATGGTTTTGAGAATGGTACTACGTTACTTACAACTGGAGAACCACCAGATGAAGCTGTTGGCATCAATAATGAACTATCTGTCAACCAAGCTTGAGCTTTGGCATATTTTTCATATCTCTTCTCTAGGTCAGTGGTCTCAGAAACAGCATCTTCTAACAACTTCTTATATTGATCCAAACCAAGTTTAGCGACAACATCCTTATCTTTTCCTTTCGTAATACCAAGGTGTTTCATGGCAGAACCAGATTTTGGATCCATAATATTCAAGTAAGACGCTGGATCTTGATAGCTTGGAGCCCATCCTGTACTGTTCAAATCATAGTCTTTTTGAGAAGGAACACGCGCTTGTGATGTAATCGTTTCTTTTTCATTATCTGTCATTTGAAGCACATCGATGACAACATTTTCAGCACCAAGAGTTGATTCAATAGACTGTTTGAAAGAGTTGCTTTGTTGAACGGCGATAGTATCTGTTTGTTCAACTGGGACATCCAAGTGAATTGGGAAGGTTACCCCTTTAGATTCCAAGTCTTTCTTAGCTTTTTCGAAAGCAACTTTAGCCTTGTCAGGGTTGTAGATAGAATCCTTACCGTCAACTAGCTCAACACCTTTCCATTGGTCACCATAGTTCACCAACTCTGCTTGGGCGATTTGACCAAAGTTCTTACCACCTGCTTGTACGAAGTTATATGGAACAAGGCTGTTACGAATAATCTTGTCCGCACCATCTTCACCGTTTAGCTGGGCAGCATACGAATGACGGTTGAAGGCAAAGTTGATAGCCTGACGGAAATCCTTATTGAGCATCGCTTCTTTTGTAGAAGTCTTTTGCTCTTCGCTTGTTTTCGCAGTTTTATTGTATGACTGACGATTTACGTTAAAAGTAAAGTAATAACTACTTGAGTCCTGTGGGCTATAAGTGATTTTATCTCCGTATTGTTCCAAAGTTGAAGCAAAGTTTGAGCTGCTTGGGAAGAGACGGGCTGTCGTATAAGCACCAGAGGAGAAGCTACGGATCAAAGACTCCTGATCTGAACCATCGTAGTAGGTCAATTTAATCTTCTCAATTTTAACATTTTCTTTATCCCAGTAATTTGGATTTTTTTCATATTCAATCAAAGATTTAGAAGTCAATGTTTTTAAGAAATAAGGTCCATTGTAGAGAATCCCTGCTGGGCTAACCTCTCCGTAATTCTTTCCAGATGCCTTTAAAAACTCTTCATTTACAGGCAACATCGTCGCTGTTGTAACTTTTGAATTCCAGAAACTTTCTGGCGCATTCAATGTATACTCAACTGTGTAGTCATCCAAAGCTTTAACACCAACTGTAGAGAAATCATTGGTTTCACCAGTCATATAGGCGTCCAAGCCTTTGATTGAATTTTGGATGAGAGAGACACCGTCTGACTTACCATCAGCCACGTGTTTTAGTCCTGTCACAAAGTCATGGGCTGTTACTTCTGCGTATTCTTCGCCTTCTGATGTGTACCATTTCACTCCTTTACGAAGTTTATAGGTATAAGTCAATCCATCTTTTGAGACAGACCAATCCTCAGCCAAAGAAGGAATAACATTACCATATTTATCATTTTCCATCAAACCATCAACGACATTCCCGATAATATCTGTTGTGGATGTACGCGTTGCTATGCTGTAGTCCAAGGATGCTGGATCCACTGCATAGACATAAGAAAATGTTGTCGGAGCATCTGCTTCTTTATCAGCTTTTCCACAGGCTGCTAAAAGAGCTGTTGTGCTTAGGATAAGTCCTGTTGTTAAAATCCACTTTTTCGATTTCATAAAAATATCCTTTAATATATTTTTAATCTACTTTTACAATCCAACCTTCTGGCGCTGGAATATCACCAAACTGAATACCAGTCAATTCATCATAGAGTTTACGAGTCACAGGGCCAACTTCTGTTTCACTATAGAAAACATGGAAATCATTACCGTGTTGAATACCTCCAATTGGAGAAATAACCGCTGCTGTACCACAGGCACCAGCCTCTACAAAACAATCCAGGTTATCAATTGGGACATCTCCTTCAATAGGAGTTAAGCCCAAGCGGTGTTCTGCCAAATAAAGCAAGGAATACTTGGTAATAGATGGCAAGATAGATGGACTCAATGGTGTTACAAATTCATTATCAGCTGTAATTCCAAAGAAGTTAGCTGATCCGACTTCTTCAATCTTTGTATGAGTTGATGGGTCCAGATAGATAACATCTGAGAAATGGCGTGTTTTAGCCAATTTCCCTGGCAAGAGACTGGCAGCATAGTTTCCACCAACCTTAGCCGCACCTGTACCATTTGGAGCTGCACGGTCGTATTCATCCTGAATCAAGAAGTTGGTTGGGACCAAACCACCCTTAAAGTAATTTCCAACTGGCATAGCAAAGATGGTGAAAATGTACTCTTCTGCCGGTTTTACCCCGATAATATCTCCGATACCAATCAAAAGAGGGCGAAGATAGAGGGTTCCACCTGTTCCGTATGGTGGTACGTATTCTTCATTGGCGCGGACAACTGCTTTACAAGCTTCTACAAACATGTCTGTTGGAACTTGTGGCATCAAGAGACGGTCACATGTCCGTTGCAGGCGTTTGGCATTTTCATCAGGACGGAACAGTTGAATACTGCCATCCTTAGTACGATAAGCTTTCAAACCTTCAAATGCTTGTTGACCATAGTGAAGACTTGGAGAAGACTCTGAAATATGCAAAGTTGCATCCTCTGTAAGCTCTCCTTGATTCCATTGTCCATTTTTAAAATGAGCAATATAGCGATAAGGTAATTTCATATAGGAGAAACCAAGGTTTTCCCAATCAATCGTTACTGTCATATTCCACTCCTTATTCTAAAAACCTATTTCTTATATTCTACACTATTTTTCTAAAATAGCAAGTATATTTTGTAATTTTCAGAAAATTTCTTCAATAAAAAGAAACAGCTCTTAGAACTGATTCTTCATTTCACTTATTTATCTTCAGTAAATACTTCCTGAAGATAAGCATCAAAAACTTCTTCATCTGAAATCGTGTCAGAGATGAAGCTACCGTTACTTGTTCGTTCTGACAAGTTCAAGTCTTGTAATCGACTTTGATAGATTGTTCCTTTATTGGATTGGACAAGCAGAATTTGATCGTTCCCGTCCACTTCTATACTGAAGAGGTCACCAACGAAACCTTGCTCTGCAACCGCTCCTGCCAAGAAGACACGGTGCGGTTTGTTTTTCAACTCACGCAAGACTTGTAAACCTCGTTTGGCACGGCTAGTTGCTGGAATTTCGTCAATAGAAACACGTTTTAAACTTCCACGCTGGGTCAAAAGGTAGAAAGAAGACATATTGCAGATAAAGGCAGCTTGAAGCGCATCATCTGCTTTCAGGTTTATAGCTTTGACACCTGCAGCCTTGGCACCGACAACCGGAACCTCTTCGATATTGAAACGCAGGGCATAACCGTTTTGACTAATCAAGACAACATCATCCAGTTTAATCGGAGCCACTGCTACAATCTGGTCTGTCTCGTCTTTGAGCTTAGCATACTTAACTGACTTAGACTTGTAGGTCCGCCACGGAGTGAATTCTTTTCGTTCTACACGCTTGATTTGACCGAGACGAGTCGCTGCAAAATAAGTTGTCGCATCATCAAACTGATCCACGACTTCCACATAAAGGATTTCTTCATTCGTTTCAAAGTTTGTAATGGTCTGGCTCAGATGCTCTCCGATGTCCTTCCAACGAATATCTGCTAATTCATGGATTGGTCGATAAATGACATTTCCAAAGGTCGTGAACATCAAAAGATGCTGGGTGGTCTTGGCAGATTGAATAAAAATCAAACGGTCATCATCACGTTTGCCAATTTCTTCCAGCGTTGAAGCCGCAAAGGAACGTGGGCTGGTACGCTTGATATAACCTGCCTTGGTCACGCTGACATAGGTATCCTCCTCAGCAATCAAACTAGCTGTATCAATCTCGATTGCTTTCGCAGTGTCTTCTAAAGTACTCAAACGTGGAGTCGCAAATTTCTTTTTGACCTCACGGAGTTCTTTCTTCATGAGATTGTACATGGTACGTTCATCACTGATAATCGCCGCAAGCATAGCAATCTTTTCACGAAGTTCTGCTTCTTCTTCCTGTAAGACAACCACATCGGTATTGGTCAAACGGTACAGTTGCAAGGTTACGATAGCCTCAGCCTGTTCTTCTGTAAAATCATAGCTGATTTTGAGGTTTTCCTTGGCGTCAGCCTTATTCTCAGAAGCACGGATAAGGGCAATGACTTCATCCAAAATCGAAATCACGCGAATCAAACCTTCGACGATATGGAGACGTTTCTCAGCCTTTTCCTTGTCAAAGCGGGAACGCGCCAAAATCACTTCACGACGGTGGGCGATGTAGCTAGACAGGATTGGAACAATCCCAACCTGACGAGGTGTAAAATTATCAATCGCCACCATGTTGAAGTTGTAGTTGATTTGTAGGTCAGTGTACTTAAAAAAATAATTGAGAACAAGCTCCGTATTGGCGTCTTTTTTGAGCTCAATCGCGATACGAAGACCGTCACGGTCAGACTCATCACGAACCTCAGCAATCCCAGCCACCTTATTATTGACACGAACATCATCGATTTTCTTGACCAGATTGGCCTTGTTGATTTCATAAGGAATCTCAGTGATAACGATTTGTTCCTTACCACCTTTTAGCTTTTCAATCTCAGTCTTGGAACGAACAACCACGCGCCCTTTCCCAGTTTCATAGGCCTTCTTGATTTCATCACGACCCTGGATAATCCCTCCAGTCGGGAAGTCTGGTCCAGGCAAGAATTCCATGAGTTTGTCCACCTTGGCAGTTGGATGATCAATCATGTAAACCGCCGCATCAATAACCTCAGCCAAATTATGGGGAGGAATGTCTGTGGCATAACCAGCTGAAATACCAGTAGATCCATTTACCAAGAGGTTTGGAAAGGCAGCTGGCAGGACAGTTGGTTCTTTCTCGGTATCGTCAAAGTTCCAAGCAAAAGGAACGGTCTTTTTCTCGATGTCTTGAAGAAGGTAGCCAGCAATCTCAGACAAACGCGCCTCAGTATAACGCATAGCCGCAGGTGGATCTCCGTCCATTGAGCCGTTGTTACCGTGCATTTCGACCAAAATCTCACGGTTTTTCCAGTCCTGTGACATACGAACCATGGCATCATAGATAGAAGAATCCCCGTGTGGGTGGAAATTCCCCATGATGTTCCCGACTGACTTGGCCGACTTACGGTAGCTCTTGTCAAAAGTATTGCTATCCTTATTCATAGAATAAAGAATACGGCGCTGAACCGGCTTCAACCCATCACGAATATCTGGCAAAGCCCGGTCTTGAATAATGTACTTGGAGTAGCGACCAAAGCGCTCTCCCATGATGTCCTCCAGGGACATATTTTGAATGTTACTCATATAGGATACAGAGCCCGTAAAATATCAAGTGAAAATAGAAGATTCTTGAAGTAAGCAAGCTCACCAGAGAATTTATCTTTTTCACGCATCATTTAGGGCGTGTTCAACTCCTTTCAAAGAATATAGAGTAGGTTTTTACAGAAAAGATGTTCAGTTAAGATATAAAGGGACGATTTGGATTACCAAAAATGTCTGTAGAAAAATAGAAAATCGATGTAAGGCTCGATGAAGTCAAGACGATTTGACTTTTTTCCGAATAAAATTAGTCCCGTGTTCAGTTACTACAAATAACCAAACGACCCTTTCTGTAGTTTAATGTGTTTAAAATTTGTTGCTTCAGTGAGTAATAAGGAGTTTTCACACAGTATTTAGGGCGTGTTCAACTCCTTTCGAAGAATGTAGAGTAAATACTATGGAAAAAGAAAAAATATAGAGTAAGTGAATTTCATCCAATTCCTGTATCGTCATTTCCACTTGAAATGTCTACTCCACAAATCCTCGTTTATACTTGATATGACTGGTGATATTGCTATCTACATCTTTCTTATCCCAAAGTTGGAGTTCCCATGGGTAGTAAAAATTACTTTTATTTTTAAAATAGATATGAATGCCAACATAGCCATCTTTATCACGTAAATACCAGTTTTTTAATCCGTACAGCTCTTGCCAATCATCTAATTTATCCATGACTTGAGCTATCTCTTTGGAACTTAAAATCATACGAGCACCAAAAATATCATTAAGAATGGAATTCACAGGATAGCCCTCTTGACGCTCGGAAAAACGTGTAATTTTATCTAAAATAGACTCAGAAGTTTTGACACGATAAACATAGGCAATATCTTGGACATCCGCTTTCATCAGATAGTCATTAATTGACTCATGTAAATTCAGACGGTAGGCCAAAATCGCTTTCGTCGGAACTTTTGAAAAGGTATGCTTGAGATTGATTTTTTCCACCTTACCCGTTTCAAAATAATCTTTAGAATATTCTCGATGAATACGATTAATCTCTGTAATGAGGCGTTCCACTTTTTCAATCATGAGTCTTCTCCTCTCGCTTTTTCATTTTTCTAGTTATTCCCAAACTTCTTCACTCTTTCTTCAGCATACTCAATCATCTTCTCCGCCACTTCCTTATCGTAGTAAAAGCCCAGCTTTTGAGCAAGAGATTGAGCTTCTTTGTGGAAAAGTTGCATCGTGGCAAACAAAGAATGAGTGATTTTGTCTAAACTGGAGAAATCAAGTAAATTTAAGAACTTCTTTTCTTTCTCAGCAGGTAAATAGTTAAAGAGATACTTGTAGTTCTTACCGATGTCAACTTTTCCCCTATCACTTACCACTTGCCAAGCCATTACCTTCAAGAGTGCTTGTTGGCAAATACCGTAGAGATGGTAAGTCGCGTAGATGACTTGCTTACGACAGATTCCTTTAACCACGTAGGCCGATACCCACCAAAATTCATTGCAGGATTTTACAAAATTCGTTTCAGTAGCTGGGCTTGTCCAGTAACGCTCTAGATTTTGAGAATAGGGTTCAAATAAATGTTCTGGATCTTCTAAAACAGTGAATCCTGCCTCACTATCCACCCACTCTTGGATGTGGTTTTTGGGGCAGAGAGTCAAATCAATACGATTACCATCTTCAAAGAGCATGAGATAAAGACGACGATGGTCAAGAACAACCTCTTGCTCTATAATTCGTTCTCCGAAATAGGCCAACCAAGAAAGGTCACTCGTCAGATTATCCAAATCATCCACAATATAGACCACGTCATAGTCTTGCAATTCATCTTTTGAGGCTTTTGTATCAGTCCGTGAACCAGACATGGCGATAGCTTTAACTTGTAAAGTTTTGGCAGTTTGTAAAATCAGATCTAGCATTTCTGTTTCAATTCTCATGTCAGCACCTTCTCATTTTATAGGTTACCAAGCGTCTGATTCTTCTTACTGGATAGTTTTTATACTATAATTCCCCTGTCTTGTAAAGACTGTATCCTTCGTAGTAGTATGAAGCATCTACTCTCTTAAAGAAACTGGTCTGAGTAAGGTCATCCGTCAAGTTATTGAGGAGCAAATACTTGAGTTCTCCAGTCGATACTGCACTACGCTTCATGGCATTCAGGTATTCATCCTTATCTATAGCATTCCAGTCTACCACTTTGCCCAGTTTCTGACGAAGCATACAATCTAGCCAAATCCGCATTGCGCGTCCATTCCCCTCACGGAAAGGATGGGCAATATTCATATCCGCATACTTATCAACTACTTGATCAAAATTATCATGAGGAAGTTTGTCAATATACTGCAAGGATTGCTCTAAAAAAATACGGGGGGCAAATTGAAAGTTATCCTTTGCAATATTGACATCACGGATTTTTCCAGCGAAATCATAGATACCTGAAAAAAGATAGTGGTGAATAGCTGACAGCCCTGCAAATGTCCCAACTTCCATCTTGAACAAGTCTCCTGTCTGAAAAAGCAGGGCGGCTTGTTTTTTTGTCAGTTTTTCTTCTGCATCTGCCAGCTGGGCTGAGTTTGTAATGCCTAGTTTATTTTCCAATACCATATCTTCCCCTTATTAACGCCATTTTGTATAGAAAACAGGGTGCCCTTTAGCAATATGTTCTTTCAGTTCATCTGGCAACTTAAACTCTACAATGTCTGTAGTAACCCTTGGTAAGTAAGCAAAATCTCCGTTGAGTCCGCTAAAATAGAAACCATTTTCCTTAGCCTCTTTGTCCAATGAAAATATCACTTTTGGAATAAAATACTCATAATCAGGCTCTCTATTACAAATCATATTTCTTACATCCAAAATAGATGTTTTCGCATCCAACACATCAAGTACTTTCCCATACTCTGCATGACTTATTTTGAACAATCTAATCTTTGCAGCTCCTTTAGGTTTCTTATTCTCCATTTACTGGATCCTCCTTCTTACTTTTTTCAATGTAAACTTTTTGTAAGGTGTAAATAAATAGCTATTATCAAAACTCAACTTGTCCTTTTTAGGGAAAAACTGCCTAAAAATTAGGACAGCTACTCCCTAAAAAGGACAGATATACTGAACTATCTTGCTACTACTTCCTTAGTCGCAGCAATTTTTTTGTCAGCCCAGATGACTAAATCCTTGATAACTAATTTCTCCACTGCTCGAACAAAGTCAGACATAAATGTATAGTCGATTTGATTATTTTTGATAGGAAGCTTAACATCTGTCTCTTTTAATACTTTTTCATTAAAAGAGCTACTTCCCCAACTAAATGTAGAGAAACTCTTTCTTAATGAAGTAATTAAATAAAGAGCTTTATACCTATCCAATTCTACTTCTTTAGTGCGCAATACCTTAATTTTATCTCCTGTGAAATAGGGTTCTTTTTGATAAAACATCGTTGCCGTATCTTGACCAAAACTAATTGTGTTGGCAGGATTGAGAAATTCTTCACTCTCTGTAATATAACCTCGAATCCCATTGTTACTATCTCCACGAGCTACATAAGGAAACTTTCCTCCAAACTCAATCATATTTGCATTGAATTTCTTTTTACTACTGGATAAGTTAAAGACCTGAGAAAGTTGGAATACCTCCGACTCCTCTACTCTACTCTTAGTATCGGAAAGTTTTGCAAACTTGTCAAGTACTTTTTCATCATTTTTTGTAAGATGATAATCCCTAAGATTTGTTACAGTTAGATAAGACTCGAGCGTCTCGATGCGTTCAGACTCGAGCGCTTTGATGTAGCTTTCCATGTATGAAAATGCTAATTTGTTATTGAGAGTTGGAAGTTTAACTAGGAGGTCATGAGATTTAGAAGAGCGTAGCTTATTTCCAAAATCAAATTTACCAACTAAAGATTTTTGAATTGAAGATGATAAAAATAACATGGAGTGTTCACTATACTCTTCGTCATTCCAGTAGACACCCACATCATCTGATGCGCTAAATTCATAATTTCGATAAAAAACATTTCCAAAAATATCAATAGTCAGAGAATTTTTTGGAAAAATAGTCATCTTATTCCCAATATGTCTAACGACACCCGTATTAGTCACTCCTGCCATCACAAATGGTAAAAGGCCATCTATCTGATCTGCTTTCGTTAGACGGGAACCCTGAACAATATTACCAAATAAATCTCCTATCCGATACTCTCTCCACTCGCCCCCACTTGCTTCAAATTCCTCTTCCAATTTTTGAAGGCGAGGGCTTAGGCTTTTTTTGAGCTATCTTCCCCCTTGTTTTTCAGGAGTTGTTCCACTTCCCAAGCTAAGTAGTCAGTAACAGTCTTTTTAAAATCATCCAAGGTTGGTTTTGTATCAATGATCTGGTGCTGTTCGAAATTCCAATCATTACCCTTGTCAGTGATAAAGTCCTCAATAAAGATAGCATCTAAATCCCAAAGTTCTTTACTCACTTCCGCTCTCTTTCCAGCCTTATAAATTTTAATCACATCTTGGTAACGCTGGATAGGATTATCAACCTCTGAAATACCTCGCTTAGCACGTTTAAAACCGTCATTTCTAAAGTCAATAAATTTAACCGTCTGGTCGTAATCGTGTGCCTCATGAGCCTTAAAAATGTAGATAGAAGTCTGGACTCCTGCCATGGGAACAAAAAGGTCAACAGGCATTTTGATAGAAGCAAGTAGGGTATGCTTTTTCAAAATAGCTTTAGCTGTCTTTGTTGCCTTACCAGAACCAGCACTATCTTGAATGATAATGGCACCTAGGCCACCACGCTCCATCTTATCCAAACCATAGGCTATAAAAGGAAGACCATTTTCTTCATAAGAGAAAGGGGGATTCAGCAAGACACGATTAGCTTTAAAATCCGTAAACAGACTCTCAGGACGATTGAATGCAGAACCTTTTTCAATTCGACTAGATCCATCTCCACGAAGAATCATATTGGTTGTCGCTAAGGTATACATCTCTGCATTAAGTTCTATTCCTAGCAGGTTATCTTTCTTGAGCTTCGCAATCTCCTCGTTGGCTCGAGAAGTCCCCTTCCCAAAACTGATATTTGCATGATCTATCATCAACTCCATCGCTGAAATGAGGAAACCAGCTGAACCAGTCGCCAAATCCATAACCTTGCTCTCACTTGTTATCCCCAGAATTTGCGCCATCATTTTGGTAACATAAGGAGGGGTCAGAACAATACCAATTTCTTTTCCATCTCCCAAAGCATACTTTAGAAATTCGGAGTACATCTCCCCCATAATATCGATATGTCCACCCAAACCATCAATGGACTTGAAAATATTCTCATAGATAAAAGTGAAGATTTGCTTGGTAACAGAATTTTCCTTTTGAGGGAGAAGTTGTGCTACTTCTTTGTCATTGGTAATCAACTCGTCACGCTGGCTATCTTTGGAAATTTCTCCAAAAGAAGCCAACATGAGAGTTTTCTTATCTTCATTGATTTCACGTTCATCTAGGAAAGCCTTGATTTGATCAACAACTTTCTTACCATCACGCTTGGTTTCAGACTGCACACCTTTTAAATCGTCAGGTATTAAGCCCTCATCAACCTTTTTGCCCTTACAATCTACGATATCCTGCATAGATAATAGCATACCAGACACATAAAGCACCCGTTGAGGAGCTGTGATATTATGGTTGTGCATCAATTTATTGAGCTTTTTAGCATAGCCTTGCAAGGTCGCTTGACTATCAATCAGAATTTGGTGTTTTTCTTCTTCGCTCAAAACAGCATCTTTGTAGAATATCTCAAAGGTGGACTCATTTTCCAAAAAATCAAAAGTCGTTACCTTTGATAGCTCTTTATAGGCATTAGGAGCAGAACCAAAGACATAATAAACTTTGATAGTCACATTTTCTTCGTTATCACCTGCAACACCAACTGCGACGGCTTCATGATATTTACCACTATCAATAACTGCCCTCGCATAATGCAAAACCCCATTCACCGCAAAATCACTAATTGATTTATCATCAAACTTAATACCGTCCTTTGTTTGAGCAACTAGCTTAGATAATTTGAGTTTGTTTTCAATCAAGATAGGAACTTGTTTGTATTTTTCAATATGAAAATCTGGTTTTCCAAAATTAGTCTTAGTTTGCGTCTTAGCCGCTCCCTTAAGCGCCTCTTTGAGATAAGCACTCATAGCAGATTCTTCATTATAATCCTGCAATTTTTTCAAACCAAGATTTTCAAACTGCTTTTTCACATAGTCATTCACATCCGACTCTAATTTCCAGTTTACTAACATATTATTTTCTTTCATTAAAACACTGTCGCTTCTTCCAGCGTAAACTTGACATTATCCTCAATCCATTTACGGCGTGGTTCGACCTTGTCTCCCATGAGAACATTGACGCGACGTTCGGCGCGGGCTAGGTCTTCGATGGTGACACGGATGAGGGTACGAGTTTCTGGGTTCATGGTTGTTTCCCAGAGTTGGTCTGCATTCATCTCACCAAGACCTTTGTAGCGTTGGAGGGTAGCACCTTTACCGAACTGTTTGCGGAGTTCTTCTAGTTCTCCGTCTGTCCATACGTAGGCTACTTCTTCTTTCTTGCCTTTGCCTTTGGACATCTTGTAAAGAGGTGGGAGGGCAATATAGACATGGCCTGCCTCAACTAACGGACGCATGTAACGGTAGAAAAATGTCAAGAGCAAGGTCTGGATATGGGCACCGTCTGTATCCGCATCGGTCATGATAATGATCTTGTCATAGTTGGCATCTTCAATAGAGAAGTCAGCCCCCACACCAGCACCGATGGTATAAATCATAGTGTTGATTTCCTCATTTTTGAGAATATCCGCCATCTTGGCTTTAGCTGTATTGATAACCTTACCACGAAGGGGCAAGATTGCCTGAAACTTGCGGTCACGGCCTTGTTTGGCAGAACCACCGGCAGAGTCACCCTCGACTAGATAGAGTTCATTTTTTGCAGGATTCTTGGACTGAGCTGGGGTCAATTTCCCAGATAATAAGCCCTTGTCTTTTTTATTTTTCTTGCCATTTCGGCTCTCATCACGCGCCTTACGAGCCGCTTCACGAGCATCACGGGCCTTAATAGCCTTGCGAATGAGGTTAGAAGCCAATTCTCCATTTTCCATGAGGAAGAAGGTCAACTTATCCGCCACAATGCCATCCACAACCGGACGGGCAAGAGGGCTTCCTAGCTTGTCCTTGGTCTGACCTTCAAACTGGAGGTGTTCTTCAGGAACCAAGATAGAAAGAACAGCTGCTAACCCTTCACGGTAATCTGACCCTTCAAGGTTTTTATCTTTTTCCTTGAGAAGCCCCGTCTTACGCGCATAGTCATTCATAACCTTAGTGATAGCAGATTTGAGTCCTGTCTCATGCGTTCCGCCGTCCTTGGTACGAACGTTATTGACAAAGGACAAGATGTTATCTGAAAATCCATCATTGTACTGAAGAGCTACTTCCACTTGGAAACCATTATCTTCCCCCTCAAAGTACAGAACCGGTGTCAAGGTTTCCTTGTCTTCGTTTAGATAAGAAACAAAGTCCTGTACCCCGTTCTCATAGTGGAACTCAATCGCTTCATCTGTTCGCTTGTCCGTCAAGGACAAGGTCACATTTTTCAAGAGAAAGGCTGACTCATTGAGACGTTCTGAAATGGTATTGTACTTGAAATCTGTCGTAGAAAAGATACCGGCATCTGGCATGAAGGTAACCTTGGTACCTGTCTTAGACTTTGGTGCTGTACCAATTTTCTTCAAGGTCGTGACAGGTTTGCCACCATTTTCAAAACGTTGCTTGTAGATTGCACCATCACGGGTGATTTCAACCTCCAGCCAACTAGATAGGGCATTAACAACGGAAGAACCCACCCCGTGAAGTCCACCTGATGTCTTATAACCACCTTGACCGAATTTTCCTCCGGCATGAAGGATGGTAAAGATAACCTCAACAGTTGGAATTCCCATAGCATGCATACCTGTCGGCATCCCACGTCCGTGGTCTTGAACCGTTAAACTGCCATCTTTATTGATGGTGACATCAATACGGTCACCAAATCCAGACAAGGCCTCATCGACAGCATTGTCGACGATTTCCCAGACGAGGTGGTGGAGACCAGCACCATCGGTCGATCCGATATACATCCCTGGACGTTTTCGGACCGCATCCAACCCTTCTAGCACCTGAATGGCATCATCATTATAATTGTTAATATTGATTTCCTTTTTTGACACAAGGAACCTCCTATTCGTTCATCTTTACTATTCTACAGGTTTTCCAAGGATTTTGCAAAACTTTTCTTTCTCCGCTGTGACAATTTCAGAAGAGATTCTCTGCCTTTCTTTTCCATTTCATGATATAATAGGAGTATGATTACAATAGTTTTATTAATCCTAGCCTATCTGCTGGGTTCGATTCCGTCTGGTCTCTGGATTGGACAAGTATTCTTTCAAATCAATCTGCGTGAACATGGTTCTGGTAACACAGGAACGACCAATACTTTCCGCATTTTAGGAAAGAAAGCGGGAATGGCAACCTTTGTGATTGACTTTTTCAAAGGAACCCTAGCAACACTGCTTCCGATTATGTTTCATCTGCAAGGTGTTTCGCCTCTTATCTTTGGACTTTTGGCTGTCATTGGACATACCTTCCCTATCTTTGCAGGATTTAAGGGTGGCAAGGCTGTTGCAACCAGTGCTGGTGTGATTTTCGGATTTGCACCTGTCTTCTGTCTCTACCTTGCAGTTGTTTTCTTTGGAACCCTCTATCTTGGTAGTATGATTTCGCTATCTAGTGTCACAGCATCTATCGCGGCTGTCATCGGAGTTCTACTCTTTCCACTTTTTGGTTTTATCCTGAGCAATTATGATCCTCTATTCATCACTATTATCCTAGCACTGGCTAGTTTGATTATCATTCGGCATAAGGATAATATCACACGTATCCAGAATAAGACTGAAAATCTTGTTCCTTGGGGATTAAACTTAACCCATCAACATCCTAAAAAATAAAACGCCAGTTTAAACAGAACTGACGTTTTTTTGTATGCTTACTTTGATTTGATATAGTTGATACCATCTGCTTTTGGTGCAACTGCTTTTCCAAAGAAGGCTGCCAAGACAAGAATGGTCAAAACATAAGGTGCGATTTGAAGGTAAACCGCAGGCACTCCTTGTAGGAATGGCAATTGAGAACCGATAACAGCCAAACTTTGTGAAAGTCCAAAGAAAAGACTAGAAAGCATGGCTCCGATTGGATTCCATTTTCCGAAAATCATCGCAGCAAGGGCGATAAATCCAGGTCCAACAATAGTTGTCACTGAGAAGTTAACTGAGATTGATTGAGCATAAATCGCTCCGCCAATTCCACCTAGGAAACCTGAAATAATAACCCCTAAATATCTCATCTTGTAGACATTGATTCCCAAGGTATCCGATGCTTGAGGATGTTCACCGACAGAGCGGAGACGAAGACCAAATCGAGTCTTGAAGAGGATAAACCAAGCAAGGAATGAGAAGGCAATGGCCAGATAACCAAGAAGACTAGTTGACTTGAAGAAGATATCACCAATCACTGGGATATTTGCCAAGACTGGGAAATCAAAGCGTCCAAAAGTCTGACTTAGGTTGTCGGTTTGTCCTTTGTTATAAAGAACTTTCACCAAGAAAACAGCCAAGGCAGGCGCCATCAAGTTCAATACCGTACCGCTGACAACATGGTCTGCACGGAAATGAACCGTCGCTGCTGCGTGGATGATAGAGAAAAGGCCTCCAACCAATCCTGCAACTAGCAAAGATAGCCATGGAGTTGCTGCTCCAAATTGTTCTGCAAATTCAAGGTTAAAGACAACTCCAGAAAAGGCACCCATAACCATAATTCCTTCAAGGCCGACGTTTACCACACCACCACGTTCAGAGAAAACACCGCCAATACTTGTAAAGATGAGGGGTGCTGAGTAAATCAGCATAGAAGACACCAAGAGGGTGAGCAAGGTTGTAATAGACATCTTTACTTACCTCCTTTAACTTGTTTTTTTGGTTTGACAAAGCGTTCGATAAGGTAATGAACACTGACAAAGAAGATAATAGACGCTGTTACAATGCTGACAAGCTCAGATGGTACCTGTGCCGCATTCATACCAGGAGCTCCAACTTGGAGAACACCAAATAAAAAGGCTGCAAAGAGAATACCAATTGGTGAGTTGGCCGCAAGCAGACTAACCGCCATCCCGTTAAATCCAACAGCCAATGACGCCCCCTGAACATAGACATTCTGGAAGGTTCCAAGTCCTTCAACAGCTCCACCAAGACCAGCCAAGGCACCTGAAATAATCATTGAGAGGATAATCGTTCTTTTTGCAGAAATACCAGCATATTCTGAAGCATGTGGATTAAGACCAACCGCACGAATTTCAAAACCAAGGGTTGTTTTCTTGAGCATAAACCAAATGACTGCAACGGCAATGAGAGCAAAGAAAATACCAATATTCATCCGTGAGTTACCAGTCAATTCAGATAACCAAGGTGTCTGATAGGTTGCATTAGCCCCGACACGAATGGTCGAATCTGTACTTTGCATGAATTCTTTAGGAAAGGCATGGATAAAGGCATTCCCTACATACAAGACAATGTAGTTCATCATGATGGTGACGATAACCTCTGACGTCCCTAGATAAGCTCTCAGAATACCCGGAATCGCTCCGACAATCCCACCAGCAATCAAGGCAATCACGATGGTTGCTAGAATCATCAAGGGACGGGGCATATCTGGATGCGACAGGGCAAACCAACCACTTAAAATCCAACCTGCCAAAGCCTGACCAGGAAGCCCAACGTTAAAGAAACCTGCACGACTGGCAACAGCAAATCCAAGACCAATCAAGACCAAAGGCCCCATTGCACGGAAGATTTCTCCAATCCCACGCAGGCTACCAAAGGCTGTATAGAACAATTCTTCGTAGCCCCAAATAGCATCATAGCCGAAGATCCACATGACAATGGCTCCAAGTAAAATTCCAAGGAAGACAGAGATCAAGGGAACCGAAATTTGTTGTAATTTTTTAGACATCACTCTTCTCCTTTCCCAAGTTTCCACCAGCCATCAAGACACCAAGTTCTTGTTTATTGGTTGTTTCTGGTGACACAATACCTTGAATCTTACCATCATGAATAACGGCAATACGGTCTGAGACGTTTAAAATCTCATCCAATTCAAAGCTGACAACTAGAACAGCCTTACCATTATCACGCTCTTCAATCAAGCGCTTGTGGATATATTCAATGGCACCGACATCCAACCCACGAGTTGGCTGGCTGACGATAAGGAGATCAGGATCACGATCAATTTCACGAGCAATAATTGCTTTTTGTTGATTTCCTCCTGAAAGTGCAGCTGCAGGAACAAATTCACTGGCAGCACGAACATCAAATTCTTCCATTAGCTTTTTAGCATAAGAAGTAATATTTGAATAGTTCAAAATTCCATTTTTACTATGTGGTTCTTTGTAGTAGGTTTGAAGGGCAATATTTTCAGAAATCATCATCTCTAAAATCAAACCATCACGGTGACGGTCTTCTGGAACGTGCCCAACACTTAGCTCTGTAATTTGTCGTGGATGCAAGCCTACAATTGAATCTCCTTTTAGCTCAATGCTACCAGATTCAACCTTGCGAAGACCTGTGATGGCTTGAATCAGTTCAGACTGACCATTTCCATCAATCCCCGCAATTCCAACAATCTCTCCAGCACGAACATCCAAGGACAGATTTTTCACAGCTGGGACACCGCGGTTTTCATTGACCACCAAGTCTGTAATAGACAAGACCACTTCTTTTGGTTGAGAGGCTTGTTTCTCCGTTTTAAAGGAAACAGAACGTCCCACCATCATTTCTGCCAAATCAGCATTGGTAGCCCCTGCAATTTCGACGGTTTCAATTGATTTCCCACGACGGATAACTGTAACGCGGTCAGAAACTGCGCGAATCTCGTCCAACTTGTGGGTGATCAAGATAATTGATTTTCCTTCTTTGACAAGATTTTTCATAATAGCCATCAACTCCTCAATTTCTGATGGAGTCAAAACAGCCGTTGGTTCGTCAAAAATAAGAATATCAGCTCCCCGATAAAGGGTTTTTAAAATTTCTACACGTTGTTGGGCTCCAACCGAGATGTCCGCCACCTTGGCAGAAGGGTCCACAGCTAAGCCATAACGTTCAGAAAGAGCCTTGATTTCTTTGCTAGCTCCAGCGATATCTAGCACACCATTTTTAGTCAATTCACTACCTAAAATGATGTTTTCAGCCACCGTGAAAGCCTCTACCAACATAAAGTGCTGGTGAACCATTCCGATTCCCAAGCCAGCTGCTTTAGATGGGGAGTCGAGGTTGACAACTTGACCGTTGACCGCGATTTCACCACTAGTTGGTTCAAGAAGCCCTGCTAACATGTTCATGAGCGTGGACTTACCAGCCCCATTTTCTCCTAAAAGTGCATGAATTTCACCTTTTCGTAGGTTCAGGTTGATTTTGTCGTTGGCAACAAATTCACCAAACACCTTGGTAATATCACGCATCTCAATGACATTTTCGTGTGCCATGTGCTCTTCCTTTCAGAGTCTTATTTTATTTCAATAAAACTTGCTAGTTTGTATAGTAGCAAGCTTTACTGAGACAAAATGACTTTGTCTCAACTCTTAAAAAGCGGCCGATGGCCGCTTCCTAAGAAATAACTTCCATCCATTATTTTTCAGGAACTTTTACGCTTCCATCAAGGATTTTAGCTTTAGCATCTTCGACAGCTTTTTTACCTTCTTCTGAAAGGTTTGTTACTGCCAAGTCAACCCCTTTATCTTTCAATGAGTAAACGATCACTTGACCGCCAGGGAATTCACCTTTTTCTGCCTTGTTAGCAATATCTTTTACAGTTGTACCAACTTGTTTCAAAGTAGATACAAGAACAAAGTTTGATTCTTTGCCATCTTTAGAAGTGTATTTACCTTCTGCTTCTTGGTCACGGTCAACACCGATAACCCAAACTTTTTCATTTTCAGGACGGCTTTCGTTGAGTGATTTTGCTTCTGCAAAGACACCTGCACCTGTACCACCAGCTACTTGGTAAACAATATCTGCACCAGCTGCGTATTGTGCCGCTGCAATTGTTTTACCTTTAGCGGCATCACCAAATGAACCAGCATAGTCAACTTGTACTTTGATAGATGGGTCTACTGACGCAACACCAGCCTTGAATCCTGCTTCAAAACGAGAGATAACTTCTGATTCCATACCACCTACAAAACCAACTTGTTTTGTTTTAGTTGTTTTGGCTGCGGCCACACCAGCGAGGTAACCTGACTCATTATCAGCAAATGTTACACTAGCAACATTCTTTTTATCTTTAATCACATCATCAATCAAAACATAGTTCAAATCAGTGTGCTCTTCTGCTGCATCTTTAACTGCATTGTGAAGGGCAAAACCAACACCGAAGATTAGGTTGTAGCTTCCAGCAGCTTGTTGCAAGTTGTTAGCATAGTCAGCTTCACTTGTTGATTGGAAGTAAGTGAAACCTTTATCTTTTGCAAGATTGTGTTCTTTACCCCAAGCCTGCAAACCTTCCCAAGCTGATTGGTTGAATGATTTATCATCAACACCACCAGTATCAGTGACGATTGCTGCTTTTGTCTTCACATCAGAAGATGAAGCTGCCTTACGAGAAGAGCGGTTACCACATGCAGCAAGTCCAACTGCTGCCACTGCAACTAGACCAAGGCCTAGCCATTGTTTCTTGTTCATTACTGAACCTCCTAAATAAGATGTGCAACGATGTTGCAAGTATGGATTGGTTGGCCACAAGGACCGTGCCACTCAGAGAGCGACTCAGACTAGTTTAAGTCTGTAAAAGAATATGGAAGTAACTCCCCGACCGTCATCTCGACCGTCGATTTATCTTTTGCGACTAAGGTCACTTTTAGATCTTGTTCAAAAAATTCGACCATTACTTGGCGACAAGCACCACATGGTGAAATCGGTTTTTCAGTTTGACCATAGACAATCAATTCTGAAAATTCTCTTTGCCCTTCAGATACAGCCTTAAAAATGGCTGTTCTCTCACCGCAATTGGTCAAAGGATAGCTAGCATTTTCGATATTCACTCCCGTGTAAACACTTCCGTCTTTGGCTACTAAAACTGCTCCGATAGGAAAGTGAGAATAGGGGACATAGGCATGTTTGCTGGTTTCAATTGCCAGTTCAATCAACTCAGTAGTCGCCATCTGCCAATTCTCCTTTTAAAATGGCTACCCCAGCTGACGTTCCGATACGGGTCGCCCCTGCTTCCACAAAGGCAAGAGCATCTGCATAAGAACGAGCTCCACCAGCGGCCTTGACCCCCATTTCAGGACCAACTGTTTCACGCATTAATTGAACATCTGCCACCGTCGCACCACCAGTTGAAAAGCCAGTAGATGTTTTAACAAAATCAGCTCCAGCTTTTTGAGCTAATTGGCAAGCCACAACTTTTTCTTGGTCGGTCAGCAGGCAAGCTTCAATAATGACTTTCACTAACTTGTCACCACTTGCTTCCACGACTGCGCGAATATCTGACTCAACCAAATCAAGATTACCTGTTTTGAGAGCCCCAACATTGATCACCATATCAATCTCGTCTGCACCATTTTGAATAGCTTCTTTGGTTTCAAAAGCTTTCACAGCTGAAGTTGTTGCTCCCAAAGGGAAACCTACTACTGTACAGACCTTGACATTTGAGTCTTCAAGCCCTTTTTTAGCATGTTCAACCCAGGTCGGATTGACGCAAACACTGGCAAAATCATACTCCCTAGCCTCAGACAACAAACAATCAATTTGATTTTCTGTTGCATCTTGTTTTAAAAGCGTATGATCGATATATTTATTTAATTTCATATTCGGATTCTCCTGCGGTTTATGAGATGATTTCTATAATTTCTCGTAAACTTTGCACCCTATCATTTATTTTAACATATTTTTGAAAATCTGTAACTAGCTGAGGAGAAATTTTTCCATTTGTGTATACTTTTGCAACAATTTCTCCCTTTTGAACGGAATCTCCAACTTTCTTTTCAAAAACAATTCCTGTTTCATAGTCCAAGGCATCAGACTTAACTGCACGACCAGCACCCAGTCTCATAGCATAAAGTCCAAATTCCATTGCTGGAAGAGCTGAAATGACACCCGTTTCCTGAGCAGGGATTTCCACCACATGGGCTACATTTACAGGACGATAGAGGTCTTCCAAGTCTCCACCTTGGGCTTGGACCATCTCCTCAAACTTAGTCAGTGCTTGACCATTCTCAAGATGTTGGCGAACTTCTTCAACTGTCTTGTTAACATTTGCCAAACCAAGCATAATTTGAGCCAACTCACATATGAAGTGGGTAATATCCTGACGGCCTTGACCTTGTAAAATCTCCAATGCTTCAAGGATTTCCAGGCGATTTCCAATCGCTCGTCCCAAGGGCTGACTCATATCCGTAATGACTGCAACTGTTTTACGGCCTACTGCTTTCCCTAAATCCACCATGGTTTGAGCCAGTTCACGCGCCTCATCAACCGTCTTCATGAAGGCACCCTCACCGACAGTCACATCTAGCAAAATAGCATCCGCCCCTGCCGCAATTTTCTTGCTCATCACCGAACTCGCAATCAAAGGAATCGTGTCGACAGTTGCGGTCACATCACGAAGGGCATAGAGAAGCTTATCTGCTTTAACAAGCTGGTCTGATTGCCCAATGACAGATACACCAATGTCCTGTACCTGACGAATGAAATCCTCTTGACTACGTTCCACTTGATAGCCCTTGATAGACTCCAATTTATCAATTGTTCCACCAGTATGGCCGAGACCACGACCACTCATTTTTGCTACAGGCACACCGAAGCTAGCAACAAGAGGAGCTAAAATCAAGGTTACCTTATCGCCGACACCACCAGTAGAATGCTTGTCAACTTTCACACCATCAATGGCAGATAGGTCAAACTCTTGCCCAGTCTTGACCATCTTCATAGTCAAATCAGAAATTTCACGAGTCGTCATTCCTTTAAAATAAACAGCCATAGCAAAAGCAGACATCTGATAGTCAGGAACAGTTCCTAACACATAGCTTTCAACTAGCCATTCGATTTCACTCGAAGTCAGTTCTTGACCGTCTCGTTTCTTTTGGATTAAATCAACTGCTCTCATTCTTTCACACTTCTAAGGATATAGTATCCCTTATCTTTTTTGACGATTTCACAATTGCCAAACACTTCCTCCATCTTTGACTTGGCGCTTGGAGCCCCTTGTTTTTTCTGGATAACAATTGTTAAATCCCCACCAGTTTCCAAGAAATCTTTACTTTTCTCAATGATTTCATGAACTACTTGCTTGCCCGCACGGATAGGAGGATTGGAAATGACATGGTCAAATGTGCCTTCAACTTGTTCATAGATGTTGGACTGGAAAATCGTCGCTTCTACTTTATTTCGTTCAGCATTTTGTCGCGCCAAATCCAAGGCACGATTATTGATATCGACCATGGTAACCTGAACGCCATAAGCCTTAGCTAAAGACAAGCCCAAAGGTCCGTAACCACAGCCTACATCAAGGACAGTTTCTCCTTGGTTGACCTCAAGACACTTGAGCAAGAGTTGACTTCCAAAGTCAATCATTTTCTTGCTAAAAACACCCGCATCTGTCAAAAAGGTCATTTTTTCTCCCAATAAGTCCACTCTTAACTCATGAATGTCGTGAGTAGCGTCAGGATTTTCTGCATAATACATTTTACTCATGAAACTATTTTACCATAATTTGACTTAAATTGTAAATCGTTTACAAACTGATAATAAAACGAAAAAGACTGAAGAAAGCTAGCCAAGAAGACCTTTTCTTCAATCTCTTTCAATTATTGGAAACGAATGACAAATCATGTAGGAGCAGATATCTCATAGTCTATTGTCTGTAATTAGGCTCATTTTTATGACTATTGCTTAACCTTCAAATACTTTATTATCAACAAAATTCCCAACAGGATGTTTAGATAAAAGCCCAACTGATAAGTTTGTGTCAGGATTTCCAAACTTGTCCAAAGTCGTATCAAATCTTCTAGCGATCTTCTAGCGAAATAACCCTCTGTCGCAATCCATAGAACTAAAAAGAAATAACTACCAGCAGCAAGCCATTTCGTCCACCGTTTTTTTAGGAAGAAAGCAATCAAAAGCGAACAGATAAAGACAGCTGTTACAATGGCATGTTCCATCAAAAAAGTAAAACCGTAATAGATTTCCACAAAGCGTCTACCATTATCCGCATTGACTCCTTTTATAAAAGGTAAGGCAAAACTTAAAATAAAACAGAGTTCCAATAGGTAACGTTTCAAGATTTTCATAGTACACCTCCTATAAGTTATAAACCCCAAAGCCCCCTTTATAGCTGATAAGTCAGTAGAAAGCAGCTCCTACTTCATCAATAAATTGTTCATCCTCTATCTACTTATATTATATACTATTGACTTACCACATTCAAGAAACCGCTTTATTTTTTTAACTTTTTATGGTATGATAGACAAAATATCTAGGGGAAAACAAATGACCAACGAATTTTTACATTTTGAAAAAATCAGTCGCCAGACTTGGCAATCTTTACATCGAAAGACGACACCTCCTTTGACAGAAGAGGAATTAGAATCCATCAAGAGTTTTAATGACCAGATTAGCTTGCAGGATGTTACCGATGTCTATCTCCCCCTAGCCCATCTCATCCAGATTTACAAGCGTACCAAGGATGATTTGGCCTTTTCAAAAGGGATTTTCCTTCAACGTGAAAGCAAATCCCAGCCTTTTATCATTGGGGTTTCTGGGAGTGTTGCCGTTGGAAAATCCACAACCAGTCGCCTACTTCAAATCCTACTGTCCCGTACACTTACAGATGCTACGGTTGAGTTGGTAACAACTGACGGCTTTCTCTATCCCAACCAGACCTTGATTGAACAAGGGATTTTAAATCGTAAGGGATTTCCTGAAAGCTATGATATGGAAGCTCTTCTCAACTTCTTGGACTGCATCAAAAATGGACAAGATGTGGATATTCCTGTCTATTCTCATGAAGTCTACGACATCGTACCTGAGGAAAAGCAAAGTGTCAAAGCTGCTGATTTTGTGATTGTTGAAGGAATCAATGTCTTTCAAAATCCACAAAACGAACGTCTCTATATCACTGACTTCTTCGACTTTTCCATCTATGTTGATGCTGGAGTGGATGATATTGAGAGTTGGTATCTGGACCGTTTCTTGAAAATGCTGAGCCTAGCCCAAAACGACCCTGATAGCTACTATTATCGTTTTACTCAGATGCCGATTGGGGAAGTGGAGTCCTTTGCCCATCAGGTCTGGACCAGTATCAATCTCACAAATCTACAAAATTATATTGAACCAACCAGAAATCGTGCGGAAGTGATTCTTCATAAAAGCAAGAACCATGAAATCGATGAAATTTACTTAAAAAAGTAATTTTCCCTTGTCAAAACGTAAGTTTTCAGATATAATGGTATAGTTAGTAAATATGGAGGTAAGAACATTGGCAAACATTAAATCAGCTATCAAACGCGCTGAATTGAACGTTAAACAAAACGAAAAGAACTCAGCTCAAAAATCAGCTATGCGTACTGCTATCAAAGCTTTCGAAGCAAACCCATCTGAAGAACTTTTCCGTGCTGCTAGCTCAGCTATCGATAAAGCAGAAACTAAAGGTTTGATTCACAAAAACAAAGCAAGCCGCGATAAAGCTCGTCTTTCAGCTAAACTTGCTAAATAAGAAACAGTCCATAGAGGCTGTTTTTTTGTCTCCAAATAGGAAAAGGTAGAAAATGAAAATTGCAATTATCGGATATTCTGGTGCTGGTAAGTCAACGCTAGCTGAAAAGTTATCTCTCTACTACTCCATCCCAAAACTTCATATGGACACACTCCAATTTCAACCTGGTTGGCAAGACAGTGACCGTGATTGGATGTTAACCGAGATGAAAAATTTTCTCACCAAGCATGAAGCTTGGGTCATCGATGGTAATTATTCTTGGTGTTTTTATGAGGAAAGAATGCAGGAAGCTGACCAAATCATCTTTCTCAATTTTTCACCATTTACCTGTCTCTTTCGAGCTTTTAAGCGTTATCTTAAATACCGGGGAAAAGTCAGAGAAAGTATGGCTAAGGGATGCCCCGAGCAATTCAACTGGGAATTTATTCGTTGGATTCTCTGGGATGGTCGAACAAAAAATGCTAAGGATAGATACCAATATTTAAACAATACTTACCCAGAAAAGATGCGTATTCTCCATTCTCAAGCAGAGATTGATTATTTCTTGCAATCTCTTAAAAAATAGACGATAGAGCAACATTTCATTAAGGTCACAGTATGAACTGAATGACTAAAAAAGGAAGATTTTCATCCAGAAAGTCTTCCTTTTGTGTTCTCTTTTATTCAGCAATCAAGGTTTCTAGACCAACCTTCATCATATCTGTGAAGGTATTTTGGCGTTCTTCTGCAGTTGTGTCTTCGTCTGGATTGACCAAACTATCAGATATGGTCATGATAGCAAGCGCATCAACATGGTGCTGAGCAGCCAGATAGTAAAGAGCTGCTGCTTCCATTTCCACAGCCTTGACTCCCCATTTACCAAGCTCGATGTTCTTTTCAAAGTAGTTTGAATAAAAGACATCAGAAGACAAAACGTTCCCAACGTGGGTGGTCATACCGAGTTCTTTGGCGATATGGTAAGCCTTATCTAGCAAATCAAAGCTAGCGATTTGTGGGAAATCGTACTGTGGCCAGTCATTGCGGATGATGTTAGAGTTGGTTGCAGCTGCCTGCGCCAAAACCAATTCACGGACGTGAACATCTTCATTCAAAGAACCCGCAGTTCCCACACGAATCAATTTCTTCACACCGTAGTCAACAATCAACTCACGCGCATAAATCGAAATAGATGGCATTCCCATCCCAGTTCCCATAACAGATACACGGTGGCCCTTGTAAGTACCAGTGTAACCAAACATGTTACGCACTTCGTTAAAACAAACAGCATCTTCAAGGAAATTCTCCGCAATAAACTTAGCACGAAGAGGATCCCCAGGAAGAAGAATTTTATCAGCAATTTCACCCTGCTGAGCAGCAATATGGATAGACATAATTTATGATACAAAGAGCGACAAGAAAACGACTGAAAATTAGGAATCTGACGAGAAATCCTGATTTTTCAGTCAGATTATCTATTTTCCAAGTTTTCCGCTCGTGTTCAAATCAGAACACACGCTCTACCTTTCTTTATTTTATATTGAGAAAGATACCAAACCCGTCAAAAAGCAAAGGGAAAATAGGAGTTGAGTGCAGTGAGCGATGCTCGCTAGACCAACTATCTTTTTCCCACTGCTTTTAGGGTGGGGTCAATTCCTTTCTTAATTTTGATGATATTGAGAAGATTAGAACGGCTTCAATTCAAACCCGAACTCCCCTTCTCTTCTGAGTTTTTAGAAAAGTTTTCCGCTCGTGTTCAAATCAAAACACGCGCTCTACCTGTCTTTTTTATATTTTATATTGAGAAAGATACCAAACCCGTTAAAAAGCCAAAGGGAAAATAGGAGTGGGGCGCAGTGAGCGATGCTCGCTAGACCAACTATCTTTTTCCCACTGCTTTTATGATGGGTTCAATTCCTTTCTTTCTTAATTTTGATAATATTGAGAAGAGTAGATCGGATTCAATTCAAACCCGAACTCCCCTTCCTTTCTAAGTTTTTAGAAAAGTTTTTCCGCTCATGTTCAAATTAGAACACCTCACTATACCTTTCTGTTTAATTTTGTTCTCTCACAGATAGCTACCTGAGTTCTATTCAAGCTCAGGTAGTACTTTCTTATAAACTAAATCATCTCATTCTTGAATAGTAGGATTTTTTACAAGACATCGTCATCAGAAATCTTAGAATTTAATGTTGTTCCCCAATGGGTAATTTTACGGTGGGGTTGAGCTAAAATTGGTCTGTTTTCATAGATTGTTTGCCATCTATTCCATAGTAGACCTGTCTTTTTCTCAATCTTAATTCGCAGATTTCTCATGTTTCCTTTGATTGGGAGGTTGAGGACAAAACCTGCAGTCTGGTTGCGACCGTTTCCTTCCCAAGAACGACTACGAACAACTTGGTTTCCATCTTTGTCTACTGTAACTTCTTCCCAAGTTATAGAGTAGCGGGCAATATAAGCTCCACTATGTTGAATTGTCAATGTTTTGTCTTTCACAGGCGTTTGACTGATTGGTTGAACTGGCTTAGAAACTTGTGTCGCCGTCTCACCATTCGTAGCGATAAAGCGGAAAACTTCTACTTCTGCAAGACTGAGGGCTTGATTGTTCTTACGTAGTTGCACACGAACACGGCGTCCCAATTTCCCATTTAATTGAACATCCAAGCTCGTTCCGTCAAGTTTAGCAACATACTGTCTAGCAACTTCTTTCCCTTTTTCATCATATAAAATCACATCAAAGTCTGACAGACGTTTAGAAAGCTCTCCATCCCCACGGTTATGAAGGCGAACAAGTCCTACCTGTTCTGTACGACCTAAATCAACTTCCCACCAAGGCTGGTTTTCAAATTTTGTATGGGTAATTGATTGCTGGCTATAACTACTATTGGTATTGCCATCCAAGGCACGACTAGCATCTCCACCAAAATCAGTAGAACTTTGCTTAGCTTGTTTTTTCCAAGCGATATTCTCAGCACGATATACTTGGACTTCTGCAAGACTGAGGGCATTATAGCCTTCTAGCTCAATCCGAACATAGCGCGCTTTTTTATGGTTAATCGCAATTTGTGCTGACACATCTTTAAGAGATGTTATTCGTTTTCTCTCAATTTCTTTACCAGAACTGTCTAACAGAATGACATCAAAGTTTGCCAATCTATCCTGGGCAGTGTCTGTTCGGTTGTAAATATTGATTTGGCGAATGGTTTCTTCTTTAGCCAAATCTACTTGCCACCAAGGCTTAGATTGGAAGTTGGTATGAGTGACAGAATTGTGACCATAGTTACCATCAACTTTGCCATCCACAGCTCTTCTAGCATCTCCTTCGAAAGCTGTCGAACTTTGAGTAACCTGTTTCCCTAAGGTAATATTTTCCATTGGTTCCGCGCTTGGTTGACTAGAAGATTGGGGCAGAGCCTGTTTCTTAAAGAATCGCACTTTATCCAATTTTGGATCACGATAACCATGTTTATCCAAGGTAGTTCGTTTACCAATATTAAAGTTAGGAATATCATTCATTCGACTTTCAAAATAGCCACGAGAACGGTGTTTAAAGCGTGAATTACCTGTAAATGTAACAATATCACGATCGTTATGAATCAAGGGAGTCACAACATTATCATTATCAACCACATAATGCTTAATTTTTCCACTAACAGCTAATTTACGGCTTTCCAAACCAACATCCCAGAAATCATTCTCAGCATTCCAAACCGCTCTGGAAGTAATCACTTTAGGCGCACTGAAAGTCGTCACTTTTCGCAATACATGGTTATAAAAATCAGGATATTTTTGGTAAGCTTCAACCGCTGCAATCTGAGCTAGGTAGCCTCCAAGAGAATGGCCTGTCATATACAACTTGGTAATACTTGTATCCTTGGCTAATTCCCCAACAACCTTGCGGATATCATCCGCTTGCGCTGGTTTATTTCCTCCTAACAAAACAAAATCTGCACTTAAATCTTTTGCATCATTCCGTCTTGTTCCACGTATAGCCAACATGTGCACCGTTCCATCTTTGAGATAAGGAAGGTCGCTCTTGGTCTCAAATAAGAAAGCATCCAAGCCACTATCTGTATGATAGGCTTTTTTCATCTTCCAGAAAGAAGCCAATTCATTGTGCATGAGTTTGTATTCTTGACGGTCAAGATAGAGACTAGGGAAAGGATTCTTATGATCTAAAATTTTCTCAATATAATCATCGTCTCGATAGGCTAACTCCATAAAGAGAAGAGAATCACGGTCTGTGACATACCATTCTTTCTTATTGTCATCTTCTCCATCTGCCAAACCATCCCCATCACTGTCTGCTAGCAAGGGATGACTGTTATATCCTAGATAATCCTTACCATCTTTGTTGTACACATAAAGTTCATCTTTGTTTTTGATGCCATCTTGGTCATCATCCCCTTCCAAATCAAGAACTTTTTCACCGTAGAGAGATTCATCAATCAAATCATTTTCTAAATGCAATTCCCCTTTGGAAATCTTCACCAAATCTTCTGCTGTTAGAGAACGAGTATTTGTTGGTTTTTCTGTCACAGCTTCTTCTTTAGTTTCTTCTACAGGAGCAAGAATAGGTAAGTATTGAGCTGGCTCGGTTATCTCTACTTTTGACTCTTCCCTTTTGTTTTCAAGAACTTCACTTGCTTCCGGAAGCGTTTGAGGAGCTAGTCTTGACTCCTCTCTAAGAGGAGTTTCTAGTTTTGGAGTAGCATTTTCCGGCTCTCTCAATTCCTCCTTAGGATCTAGCACTCTTGTTGCCACTTCAGATGTTACATCTTGCTGTAGTTCATTGGCTGAAATTCCAGCTGGAGCTAGAAATGCAAAGCCGACTGCAACAGATACAACTCCGATACTTAATTTTTTTATGCCAAAGCGCATCATTCGTTGACCAATTTTCATTATTCTTTATCTTTCTTTTCGTTTATTTGTAAGCAGACTCAAGCGAAATCTCCTTGTCCCCTATATAGGACAAGACTGAGAAATTCAGAAAGTAATACTCTTCGAAAATCTCTTCAAACCACGTCAGCGTCGCCTTACCGTAGATATGGTCACTG